>CADBUT010000147.1 GCA_902797925.1 uncultured Spirochaetaceae bacterium | reverse complement strand
TTTTTGCTGCCTGCTGTCTGTTTCAAAACCGATTCGTCTTTCAGCTGTTCGGCTAGCTGTTGCACTGTTTCTAGAGGCAAATCTTGTGCTTGTGCGATGATGTCGAATGAAACACCAAGATTAATTAGATTTCTGGCTGCTTCAAGCTTGGCTTGTTCATAACCTTCTCGTCTGCCCTCACGGCGCACGTCACTGTCGTGCAAGCTCCACGAAAGATATGTCTTTTTCAGTTCTTCTACTTGTTTCTGTGTCTCAACCATTTTTTCAAGCCTCCGCGTAAAATCAGATTCAGCCTTGTTTGTCTGTACAAATTTCAGAAAAGCTCGTAAGCTTTCGTTTTCGACTTTTTCAAATGCCGTGCAATTGAAAATTTGAACTATTGCAGCGTCATCAATAAAAACAGATGCGTCCTGTTTGCACGTTCTTCGAACAGTATAGCATGGAATGTTTTTTTTGAAAGGGTCGAAACGGCATAAAAAGATTACGATGCTTTCTTTCAGTTCGCTATAGTCTTCGCCTTTAAGCAGACTGTCAACGTCCATCATGCCCTGATAATAGCGCGTGCGCCGTCCGATATCCTGCTCATCTTTGTTCTGAATCTCTACATCATAAATGCGGTTGTCGTCTTTGACGTACACATCCAGACGAATGGCATGTGCTGTGTACAGCGGCGCAACAGTCCGCTGTGGTTCAGAATATTCGATGTGATCAATCTTAAAGCCCAACATGCACTCAAGAGCTTCCTTGCAGAGTTCCTTGTTCTGCATAACAACCCCGAACATGAAATCATCGTAAAAACATAGATCCTCAAAAGGTTTTATGTAACTCATAGATTCTCCTTTTGCATTCCGGCTTACATTATTAGTCTTCTCTCTTTTGCATAATCAATGAATTCATTCTGATTAGCAGGTGGAAAGTATTGCGGAACGCTTACACATTACTATCTATTGCGTTTTGATTTTTTCTGTACCTTTTTGCGAAAATTTTTGCAGATTTTACAAAAGCCTACGTAGTGGGGCGTTGTACATTCGTTACAAGTTTCCTATAAGAAACTTGGCGTTTTAAATTTTTCACCATATTTTGGTGCAAAACAATAAATATCAATAATGCCTTGCTTTTTGTATGAAATATGATACTATAAACCAATATAAATTCCGTAAAAGAAGAAATCGAAAATGAAAAAGTTTTTATTTGTATTAATCAGTTGTTTTTTAGTTTTCAGCTTGTTTGCTGACGAAGTGCATGAATCATTTGAGCTTTATCGTGAAGCGATTCTAGCAGGCGACGGTGAAATGGCAGTTCAATATTTAAATCAGGCTAGCATAGATTATTATGATGATTTGTTGAAAGCTGCTTTGTATTTAAAAGAATCTGAATTTGAAAAAAGAACGATTCTTGATAAAATGATGATTTTAAGATTGAGAATGAATTTTACTGCAAAAGAACTGAAAAATATGAACGGCAGGGAATTAATCGTTTATTCAATTCAAAAAGGCTGGATTGGAAAATCATCTGTGGTGAATATAGAATTATCAGAAGAAACTAAAATAAAAGGTGACTGGGCAACAATTGAGGTTTTGCATAATGGTCAAGGTTCTGATTTGAATTTCATATTTCAGAAGGAAAATGATATATGGAAATTAGACATCAATGAAATATTTAAAATAACTAATATGACTTTGGCTTATTTCGTGCAGCAGTCAGATTATACTGAAAAAGAATTTATTGAAATGGTATTGGAATCTGCTGATAACAAAAAAGTCCAAAAATCGCATTACAAACCAATGCTGAAAAAGTAGTGCTTTTTCAGCATCTACGCACTAGCAAAATAATCTTTCACCTGCCGGTAATCTTGCCTTCGTCCAGCAGCTCAAGCATTATATCGATGATTTCTGGGTCAAACTGAGTGCCTTTGCCGTCAATCAGCTCTTGCCGCACTTGGTCGCAGTTCATGCTTTGGCGGTAGCTTCTGGTTGAGGTCATTGCGTCATAAGAGTCTGCAACGGCGATGATTCTTGCAATAAGCGGAATCTCCGTTCCTTTGAGCTTATCGGGGTAGCCTGTGCCGTCAAAACGTTCATGGTGCCATTTTGCGCCGTTTGAAAGGTCTTTGAAGTCAGTTTTTTCAGACATATCGCGCAAAATCTTATAGCCCATCGGCGTGTGTTGCTTTATCGTCTCATATTCTTCGTCGTTGAGACGTTCCGGCTTGTTGATAATTTCGTTGTTGATGCCGAGCTTGCCCACATCATGAAGCAGCCCCGCGTAATAGATTTCTGTAATCTTGTCGCGGCTAAGCTCCATTTTTTCGGCTATAAGCTTTGAATAGTTTGCAACGCGCTGAAGATGGCCGTTCGTGTAATGGTCGTTGAACTCAACGGCGTTTGATAGAGCCAGAATTGATTCGCGCGTCAAATCGTTGAGCCGCTCTTTTTCTTTTGCAAGCTCCGCGTTTTTTTTGTTCA
The DNA here is from genome assembly GCA_902797925.1 of uncultured Spirochaetaceae bacterium. Lineage (GTDB taxonomy): Bacteria > Spirochaetota > Spirochaetia > Treponematales > Treponemataceae > UBA1240. Next base: position 926 of record CADBUT010000147.1, on the reverse strand, counting down.
GTTCGTCAACATATTTGGCTTTTTCAGCTTCTTTTTGAACACGCAGCAGCTCCTGCCGGTTTTCTTTCAAAACGTTGATGATTAATCTTGCAAAAAACGAAAAGACAAAAAGAATTGTAAACGCAATTATCGTTTCTGCTACAATGTCTGTGTTATACACCGGGTCTAGCCCGCGCGCAATTGCCGCCGCCAGCAGCCCTGCTATGCTTACTGCGAGCGTTATGTTATGAAGTTTGAAATCTTCATATAAGATACAGAACGAAAGCGGAATGACGAAAATGCCGAGCGTTACGCCGAACTGATAATGCGAATACGCAACGTCTATGCAGATTGCTTCGATTGTCATTACAAGCACATAACGCTGGCGCGGCGAATTTTCGGGTATGCGGCTTAGAATGATGCGGCCAGCAATAATCGCGCCGAAATTGATGAGCGAGGTGAGAAGCAGATAACGCAAAAGCTTAGACACAATTGTTTCAGGCGAATAACCTTGCGAGCGTGTAACATAAAGAATGGTGTTTATAACGATTTCGGCGAGCAATGTGGCAAAAGCCGCAATGAGCTGCACTTTAGAGATAAGCTTGCGCCATCGGGCATAATCAACTGTTTTTGTTGACATATTTCCCCCCAATAAAACTTTTTGAATCTTTGTTATTCTATCATGAGTTGAAAAAAATTGCCACTAAAAAACTAGAGAGATTAGAAAGATTTTAGAAAATGAATTATATGCTGTGGCGCGCCGCCAAGCACCGAAAAACAATACTTTTTTCAAAAAAATTAGGCGCAGCTATTGACAGTTTTTCTGTTAAAGTATATATTTCTTATCGTTCACCAGAACTTGCGGGGGTGGTGGAATTGGTAGACACGCTAGCTTGAGGTGCTAGTGGCGCGAGCTGTGCCAGTTCAAGTCTGGTCTCCCGCATAAA
>CADBUT010000146.1 GCA_902797925.1 uncultured Spirochaetaceae bacterium | reverse complement strand
TATAAAGGCCTGCGCCTTCGGCAAAGCCTCTGGCTGCTTCTCCGATGATGTCCTTTAGGCTGAGGCTCAAGTTTGAAAAATCCCCTTCTTCGGCAGCTTTATTTACGCTGTTAAGAATCTTGCCGCCGTAGTCAAAAATGTCTTTCTCGTTCATATTGTCTGATTATAATGAAAAAATTCAGCTTATGCTACTTAAAAATGTCATTGTCTTGGGCAAGATTGCCCGGTCGAGCCGGGCAATGACACAGCCGCCAAGCTCGGCAATGACATGCACCGGCTTATTCATTCGTCTTGGGCTGTCTTGAAAGACTGAATGTAGCGCGTGATGTTCTGAACAACGGCCTTGTTGCTTTCGGCGGCGCTGTCAACCTGCTGCATTGTGCTTTGCAGATTAAGCGTTGCCTTAGAGCTTTCGCTGACAGCTTGTTCAGTTGACTTAGTGGCTTCAATAACAGTCTGCATGAAATTTCTGAGCTTAACGGCGTTTTCTGTTTCTTTTTCAGCTAGCTCCTTGATGGCTTGCACGGCGTTTACGATTTCAGCTGTATTTTTTTGGGTTTTGTCTGCATTGCTGCTTTGAATCTCCATCGCGTCAGAAATGCTTTTGACAAGGGCGGCGTTCTTCATGATGTCGCTTGTAATGTTTTCAAAAGCCTTGCCTGCCGTAGTGATTGCGTTAACGCCGGCTGTTATCTTTTCAGACATTTCCTCGATTTTGTCTTGAACGTCGTGTGCGCTCTGCTGCGTAGACATTGCAAGCTTGCGTACTTCATCGGCAACAACCGCAAAACCTATGCCGTACTTGCCGGCGTGAGAAGCTTCGATTGCGGCGTTAATCGCAAGCAGGTTGGTCCGTTCAGAAACATCTTCGATGACGAACGAAAGGTTTTTGACTTCTTCTGAAACAGCCTGAATCTCCTTCATCGATTCAACTGCGTTTTTGGCTGAATTGTTGCCAAGCTCGCTCTTTTCAGAAAGCTCTTCAGAAACAAGCTGCGCCTGGCGCGCGGTGTCGTTAACGCTGAAAATGTTTTCCGCAATATTGTTTATCGAAGCAGAAATGTCTTGTATCGTTTCAGACTGCTGGTCAACGTGAGTCTTTACCGTGTTGATGTTGTCTGCCAATTTCAAGATGTTGTCGTCAGCCTGATAAATCAAGCTGCTCTGGTTCTGGCTGTTCACGTTTATCTCGTCAAAGCGCGTGGTCATCTGAAGCAAGTTTGCAGACGCGCTCTGCGAGGCTGAAGTAATTTCAAGCGCAGACTTGTCGACTGTCGAAGTTTCGGTTCTAAGCTCGTTAATCATTGCAGAGAGCTTCTTGAACAGCGTGTTTATCGTTGCAGTGAGAATGCCCAAATCGTTGGTTGTCTTTATGTTGATTTGCGAGCTTAAGTCGCCGTTGTCTACAATTCCTTCAATTGATTTTTGCGTAGACTTTATGTTGAACGAAAGGCTGCTGATTACAGGCACAAAAGACAAGAGGCACAAAATCAAAGAAATGAAAAAGCATGAAATGCCTTTGCCTGTGAACGCGCTTATAAGGTCGCCAGAAAAAGTGCCGTTCTGCGCTTTTAAGAGAATGCCGAAAGGCACTGTAAGCAAATTTACAACAAGAAAATAGACTATTATGGCAAAGACCATCGAAATAGAAGCTGAAATATTTATTGTCTTTTCTTGTCTTAGAATCTTTATCGATGAAATGCTAAGCTTTTCAAGCTTGTGCATCAAAAAGCGGTTTGTGCAGTTGATTGTTGTCATTGCCGAAATGCCGCCAAACGAGATTGCCTGCGCTATAATGAAGAAAACGCGAACCGGTATAAACTCGTAACGGCCTTGTGCAATTCCGTTGATTATAACAAAAATCTGACCGACAACAAATCCAAGAAAGTTTGCAACAAGTGTAATCCGCATCAATTTTTTTGAGCAGTGCAAGCATATCTCGATTTCTTTGTCGGTCGCCTTGTGCGGCTGCTCTTCAAGCGTTTTCAGCGTTTCGTCAAAAGGCTTTGAAACAAACTTTGAGATTATGATTGTCACTATCAGCAGCAGCCCCATAATGACAAACGAAAAAGGGCTTGACCACATTCTCGATGCATTATCGTAAATGTATTCAAGCGAAAACCATCTCAAGATTATTACATGTATGAAAGTTATAAAAAAAAGAATTGTCGAATAAATAGCAAAAACGCTCATTTAATTTTAGC
>CADBUT010000145.1 GCA_902797925.1 uncultured Spirochaetaceae bacterium | reverse complement strand
TATTCAAGCCAGAATTTTTCTTTTTCAAACCATTCTTTTGCCATATTTTTCCGCCTTTTTATTAATGGAAATGATTTTAACACAGAAATAAAGTAAAAACAAATTGAGATTTTAACGTTTTTTTAGAAAAATCTCGAAAATTTCTAAACTATCGTGTATAATGCTTTTAAGCTTTATCCAAAAGGAAACATATGTTCAACCGGCGGAATGCTGCACAAAAAATAATAATTCTACTCTTTGTATGCCCTGTTCTTTTCTTAAGCTGTTCTAAAAAGGCTTCTGAATACATTACCTTTGAAGACGGATGGGCTTGGGCAGCACCTTATTTCCAAAATATAAACTTTATTCCCGTATCGACAACTACATTACACAATATCTCAAAGCTTGTTCCAGAACGGAAGGGCTATGTCTGGCTTCAAAACTTTTTTACAGTTCCTGCCGATTTGCAGGATAAAGAACTTGGCCTGTATATCGGAAACGTTGAAATTGCATGTTCAATTCTTATAAACGGAGTTGAAATCGGTAACTGCGGACGTTTTCCCCCTAATGAATTTTCACAGGGAACAGGCGCTTCTTATTTCCACATTCCGCAATCCTGCCTGCGCATGACAGGCACAAATGAGCTTATCATAAAAGTTTGGTGCAACGGCGGCGGCAACATTCGCGGTATGCCGTTTATCGGGCTTTATGACGACGTGTACATAACTGCCCGTAAGTTCTCTTACACGCACTCAACCATGAATCTGGTCTTTTCGGATGCAATTATCCTTATAGGTTTTTTCTATCTTTTCCTGTTTATACGCCGCACCACAGAAAAAGAATATCTGTACTATTCGCTCATGTGTTTTGTTTCTTCAGTTTATCTCTTTCCGTTCTGCATCAGCGAACTGCCTTGGCTAGTTGGAGTAGGAACACTCTTATCATTCAGGAAACTGACAATGGGTATTGCAGCCTTTATTGATGTTTACCTGGCTACATCATTCATAAGAATTTTCTTAAAATTTGAGGATTCAATTTATGTAAAGGTTGTAAGAATTGCACTGCTTGCAGCAGCACTGATTAACACAGTCACTTTGCAGGATTTAAGAACATTCTCACTGCTGCTTCCGGTAATTTTCGGCTTTGCGTTTTTTCAGCTTAGCTTTGGAATATGGTCTGTAATACAGGCTCTCATTGAAAAACGCAATGAAGTTATTCTGCTGCTGATAGGTTTTGCACCTGTTATAATCTGCGTTTTTATCGACTTGTTTGTTCATGTTGTTTTTGTAATGACTACAATGCCGTTTTTCACAATTTATGGCTGGCAGGCTTCAATCATAGCATTTCTGCTTATTCTTGCAGAGCGTTATACACAGGCACGCCGGCAGGCTGAATTCCTTTCAGAAAAACTTGAGATTGAAGTAAATCAACGAACAAAAGAGCTTGCCGAAGCAAATAAAAAACTTGAATTTGAGCATAATCAGACAGTCAGAGACATGGATCTTGCAACTCATGTTCAGAGGAGCTTTTATCCGCAGGAAGTGTCTGTTAAAAACGGCTGGGAAATCGCTGTTTATTTTAAGCCGCTTTCCGGAGTTTCGGGCGATTTGTACGATTTCTACATATTTGACGACAAGCTGTCAGGTCTTGGACTTTTTGATGTTTCAGGGCATGGTATTGCAGCAGGTCTTGTAACAATGCTTGCCAAGAACATTATTTTCAACACATACAGAGACAATATAAAGAAACACATGAATGATATCATGGTCAAAATAAATGACAATATTATCCATGCAAAAGGAAGCATTGAAAACTATCTTACAGGTGCAATGATTCGAATGAGTGACATTGCCGGTCAGGGCGGAATGCTTGAGCTTGTAAATGCAGGCAATCCGCCGCCACTTTTGCACAGAACCGGTACAGACACAGCTATTGCAATTACACCTGAAAGATCAAAACTTCAGTGCGGAATGATTGGCATTGCAGGGCTTGATGTTCATTTTCAGACAGTTGAATTCGGTATGAACGAAAATGACAGTCTTCTCTTCTATACAGACGGAATTACTGAAGCACAGAATCTTTCAGGTCAGGACTATGGACTTAACCGCCTGAAATACAGCTTTGCACATGCCGAATCAGGCAGCGCAGAAAAGAAGCTTGCTTCTGTCTTGAGAGACTTTATGATTTTTGTTGATGACGCACCGCTTAAAGACGATGTTACGATAATCGTTCTTAAACGCAGCGCAAAATCTGAAAAAGTCTACAAAAACTTTCCGAAGCAAAGCGCCTCTTCAACCGCAGATGCCGCTGACCTTGAAGAAGCAGACGAACCCGAGGAACTTGAAGAACTCGAAGAGTTAGAAGAAGTTGACGAATGAGCACAGCCGCGGAGCCGAAGCACGGACTAAGCTTTATCTTGCGACGATGCCTTTGTGCAGATTGTCGCGGGCGGCTTTGCCTGCAAGCTTTTCAACCAATGCAAGCGCAAATTCTTCTGCAACGCCCGCCCCTCTTGCCGTAACCAAGTTGCCGTCAACAACAACGCGCTCTTCTAAGTGAACCGCGCCTTCAGTCAAAGCCTTATAGCTGCTGCCTGCAAATTTTTCCAAGTCGTTTTCCATTGTCGGGTAGCATGTGTAGCGGCGGTTTTTCAGCAGCCCCGCTTTTGCAAGCACCACAACAGGCGCGGCACAAATAGCGGCAACAACTGCGCCGCGGTTTTCGCCGTCTTTAAAGAGCTTTTCAACTACCGGCGAAGCTGCAAGGTTTGAAGAGCCCAGCATTCCGCCCGGCGCAATAAGTGCGTCAAATTTTTCGCTCAAAAGAGATTCTGACGCAACCGCATCGGTGCAGACTTTTATGCCGTGCGAGCCGGTTATTTCTTTTTTAGAAACGCCTGCAACAGTTACTTCAACACCTGCGCGGCGCAAATAATCAACAGGTGTCAAAGCCTCAACTTCTTCAAAGCCGTCTGCCAAAAATACAATCGCTTTCATTTTTATCTCCAACCTTCAAAAATTGAATTTTCCGCTGAAATTATAGCACATTTCAGGCGTTTCATTCATTTTTTTTAAGCTGATGAAAACGATGCGCTTTCTGTTAAAAGCTTCACAAACAATGCAATATATGGTAACATTTGCACAAAAATACAACAAACAGGAACAAATCAAATGAAAAAACGCGCTCTAATCAGTGTATTCTACAAAGACGGCGTGCTCGACTTGGCACAGTATCTTGAAAAGAACGGCTGGGAGATTCTTTCAACCGGAGGAACTAAGAAGCATCTTGCAGAAAACGGTGTTGCAGTTACAGATGTTTCTTCTGTCACAGGCTTTCCGGAATGTCTTGACGGCCGCGTAAAGACTTTGCACCCGATGATTCATGCAGGTCTGCTTGCTATCCGTGCAAACGAACAGCACATGAAAACAATAAACGATTTAGGCGTAGCCCCAATCGATTTGGTCTGCGTAAACTTGTACCCATTCTTTGAGAAAGTTCAGGCAGGGCTTACATTTGAAGAAACTGTCGAATTCATCGACATCGGCGGCCCGACAATGCTTAGAGCTGCTGCAAAAAACCACAACGACGTTCTGGTTCTTACCGACCCTGCTGATTATGCCGAAGTTAAGGCAAATCTCGACAAGACAAATCAAGACGTTGGCAAGATAGAAGCTTCTTTCAAGCGCCGCCTTGCCGGAAAAGTATTCAACCTTACATCAGCTTATGATGCAGCCGTTTCAAGATTCATGCTTGAAGAAGAGCTGCCGCAATATTACGACATGCCGCTCGTTAAGAGCCAGTCTTTGCGCTACGGCGAAAACAGCCATCAGAAAGCCGCGCTTTACGTTACGGCAGACAAGAAAGGCGCTTTTGCCGGCATGAAGCAGCTTCAGGGCAAAGAGCTTTCTTACAACAACATTCGCGACCTTGACGTGGCTTGGAAAGGCGTTTGCGCTTTCAACCGCTTTGTAAAGAACGCTTCGCCTGTAAACGGCACAGATTATTCAGAATATGACGGAATTATCTGCGGAAAAGATGCCGACGGCAACAAGGCCGCACCGAAAGGCAAGCCGATTACTGCAAGCTTTGCCGGCGCATCAAACAGCGTGTTCACAATCGCATTGAAGCACAACACGCCGTGCGGCGCATCGCTTGGCGCAACACCGCTTGAAAGCTACAAGCAGACATTCGACTGCGACCCGGTTTCAATTTTCGGCGGTATCGTAGGCTGCAGCGCAGTCATCGACAAGGCTTGTGCCGAAGAAATGGTTAAATGCTTCCTTGAAGTTATCGTTGCGCCTGGCTTTACAGACGATGCCCTGGAAGTTTTTGCTGCCAAAAAGAACCTGCGCCTCATAACAGCTGAAATTTCAGCCGATGATGATTATGAATGCATGAGCGTTGCAGGCGGTCTTCTCGTGCAGAACCGCGACAACGTGCTTTTTGAAAAGTGGGATATCGTTACAAAAGCAAAGCCTACACAAGCTCAGATTGACGAAATGGCTTTCGGCATGACAGTTGCCATGTTCGCAAAGTCAAACGCGATTCTCGTTGTAAAGAACAGAACAGCTTACGGCATCGGCTGCGGCCAGACAAACCGCATCTGGGCAGCAGAACAGGCTTTGACGCGCGCCAAAGAAAAGACACAGGCGCTCGGTATCGGCAATGCAGAAGTGCTTATCAGCGATGCGTTCTTCCCGTTTGCAGACAATGTTGAAAAAGCAAACGAATTCGGCATTAAGGCAATTGTAACACCGGGCGGCTCAATCCGCGACCAGGAATGCATCGATGCCTGCAACAAGTACGGCATCGCGATGGTATTCACCGGAACACGCCACTTCAAGCACTAATTAATACAGAAACAGCCTGAAATGTTTCGGCTTTCGGGCTGCTGAATATTTTGACAAAACGGCAAAAGCCGCTATGGAGGCATAATGCTTTATAATCTTGCACAATATCTTGTTCCGATTTTCGGGCCTGCGCGGCTTTTGCAGTCAAACGCCGTGCTTATATGCCTTGCATTGTATGCAGGATTTTTCCTTACGAGCTTGCTTTTGCCAAAATTCTATAAATGGCTGCCATGCGACCGCGGCAGAGAATTCACGATTCATGCCGAAGCCGCAAAAGGCAAGCCGACCGGCGCAGGCGTTGTGTTCATAAGCTTTTTCGTGATAATCGCGCTTGTGTTCGCGCCGGTGAACGCTTTGCAAGTTGCTATCATAATTTTGACGTGGCTTACAATGCTTACAGGCTTTCTTGACGACAGAAGCATTAAAAGCTGGGGCGAATACAGAAAGGCCGCGCTCGACCTTCTGCTTTGCCTTGCAGCAACGGCGGCCATGCTGTTTTTGCGCAAAGGCGGAATCAATCAGGAAATTCTTTTCTGGCTTCCATTCGCTTCAAAACAGATTGCGGTGCATCCGGTTGTTTTTGCGCTGGTTTCTACGGTACTTCTCTGGGCTTCAATAAACACCACGAACTGCACAGACGGCGTTGACGGCCTTTCAAGCACGCTCGTATTAATCGGGCTTGGCACAATGGGCGTAATCTTCTATTTCATTCTGGGGCATAAAGATATAGCTGAATATCTGCTCGTTCCAACGATGCCGGGCGGTGCTTCTTGGGCAATCATCACATTCTCGCTTTGCGGCGTTCTCATGGGCTATTTGTGGCACAACGCTTATCCGAGCAAAGTCCTCATGGGCGATGCCGGAAGCCGTGCGCTCGGCTTTTTTATAGGCTGCGCGGTTATGATAAGCGGCAACCCGTTCCTAATTCTTGCAACTTCTTCTATAATAATGGTGAACGGCGGCATGGGGCTTTTGAAAGTTGCACTGCTCAGATTCTTCAAGATAAAGATTTTCACAAACATCAGGTTTCCACTGCACGATCACATGAGAAAAAACCACAACTGGTCGCCGACTCAAGTTATGCTGAAATTTATGATTATACAGCTCCTGATTACAATCGCCGTCGTCGGCATCATCTTCAAGATTAGATAAG
>CADBUT010000144.1 GCA_902797925.1 uncultured Spirochaetaceae bacterium | reverse complement strand
GCGAACTTGCTTTCATTAAAGATCCCTGGCGGTGAATAACTTCTAGAATTAGTCTTTCCTGCTGATACGGTGTTTCAACAATATTATAGAATTTTTCAAGAAGCTCTGCCTGATTTATGTTCGGATTTATGCTGTTCTTTTGGGTCGGCATCATCGATATTGAATCATTAAACTGTATAAGCGGCATTGAGAAATCCGGGTTGTTAAAAAAGTGCGGCGGACAGTCCGGATCGCTTTCATAAAGAATCTGATTGTCTTCTATATCGCGGATTCTGAAATAGAAATCAGACGATTCTTGTACACATTGTTCCGTATTGTAGGGTACAAGGTTGTAGGCGAATTCTTGTTTGTTGATAAAGCTTAGAATATAAAGCTTGCTGTCCTGCTCCGCAAGATAAAGTGACTCAATAATGAGAATCTGACCTGTTTTCAGCTCGACAATTTTCTGTGACTGAAACTCCGAGCTGTACTGAATCAGTTTTATGATTGGGTCAAGAATTTCTACAGATGAAACAGGTGTTTCTTTAAATGAAGCTCCTGTCCACGTGTACATTTTATTCAGTCTCTGTGAATAAACGTAAAGCGAATCAAAAAGATTGGGCGTGTCCTGCTGACCCTGCCACTGGAAAAACGCGTATTCAAAACCGGCAAAAGAAATCAGCGCATCTGCAAAATTAGTACGGTGTGTATTTGTTAAAAAAGACTGAAAAAACAAATCCTCTTTGATTGTATCAACAAGATAATGAACATCGTCAGAGAGCCGCACCGAAAGTCTCTGCTCTTCAATTTTCTGCATTGTCAGCGAAGACCTTAATTGAAGAATAACGGCAATTCCAAGCATGGTGAACAAAACAACTGATAATATAAGTGAATAACTCTTATGTTTCTTCATATAAAGAATAATACAATGTTTTGTTAATTTTTCCTATAAGATAAAGATTTCTTTAAAATATGAGTCAATTTGATACATCTTTGATGTTTCGTTATGACACAAGTGAGCAAAAAGTTACAGAAAAGAGCCGCCGCTATATTTTGCAGGCATTTTTGATTCTTTGCAGGCCTAAATATAACGCAAAAAACCGTCAAAAAAGAACGCTTTTTTTATGCTGAAAAAGCTGCAAAGTTTTCCGCCTTTTCAGTTTAAGGAGAGATAAATATTTGTAATATATAAAATTACACTATTTCAGATGCAAACAGCTGCTGAAAGTTAAAAACTTGGCACGCTGTTTGCAATATAGTAAGTGTACGCAGAATGCGTAACAAATTGAAATGCAAATAAATCTTGGAGGTTTATATATGAACACACTTAGTATTTTTAATCCACGTTTTTCAGACGGTTTGCTTGATGCATTTGATGAAATGAATCAGACAATGGGCAATTTCTTCCCGACAAGCAAAAACTTTGCCGCAAGAATGGCCGCACCAAAAGTTGATGTAAAAGAAACAAAGAACGCTTATGTAATGGAAATGGACTTGCCTGGCCTTACAGACAAGGATGTTGAAATCAGCTTGAAAGACAATCTTCTTTCAATTTCTTCTGTAAAGAAAGCTAAGGCCGAAAAGAAAGAAGAAGCCAAAGAAGAAGGCGAATATCTTATCAGAGAACGCTCTTCAATGGAGTTTATGAGACGCTTTACATTGCCTAACGACATTGATTCAGATGCTGTTACTGCAAACTTTGCAAACGGCGTTCTGTCAGTTACAATTCCGCGCAAAGTAGAAAGCGCACCGCGCACAATTGCAATTAACGGCAACAAATAAACCCGAAATTACCCCGCCAAAGCCCTGAATCCGTTCAGGGCTTTTTTATTGCACATTTACTGCACTCTTCCAAAAATTGGTGCACTGTGGTATGCTTGCTGCATGAAATTTTCTAATTGTTTTAAGACACTCATTTTAGCAGCAGTTTTATCTTGTTCTTTATTGTGCGTTTCGTGTTCAAAAAAACTTGGATACAGTGTTTTGTTATGGTCTCTTCCCGAAGCAGGGCTTCGCGACGGAGATTTGGTACAAGTTTATATCAAATCAAATATAAGCCAGGTCTACGTTATCGGAACACCCGGCTCTCAGCAGAAACTTGAAGTGCCTTTCTGGCAGATTACGAACCCTACAGCAAAAAGCAAGGCTTTAAGAGCTTATGATGCTTACAGAGAATATCAGAGTGTTTATGCTTCTGTTTCTATAGACGGTCTGCCAGTGCGTTACGAACCTGTAAATACGGCGCGCCAGGTCTACAGACTTAGAAAAGGCGAAAACCTCAAAGTCTTGAAAAAAGGTGCTGGCACACCGCCGATGTCCGGCTCTAAGCCGCTTGAAGGCGACTGGCTCTGGGTTCTGACATCAGACGGAACAACCGGCTGGTGTTTTTCGTATAACTTAAAGCTTTTTGACGAGAATGCGCCGCAGCAGAACGAAGAAGTCGAAGTTGTTTATGACGAAGCTCTTGAAACAGTTCTTGATTCTGTCTGGTATCCGGAAGAATATCTGACAATGATTAACAGCAATCAGGTTGATATTGCCAAATTTCAGCAGAACTATTACTTCAACCCCGGAAAAGAAACAGGCACAATTGAACTTAAGCTTGCCGACGTTTTCAAAACATGGAAATATGCCGGAACAGAAAAGCTTGAAAACGGAAACTACCGCTTTAAGGGCACAAATATTACAATAAGCTTGAAGAAAAACAATACAATCGGCCTTCAGTTTACAGATTCTAAAGGCAGACAGAAGACCGAAACTTTGGTTCAGCTTCCTTCTACAATAGAAGAGGTTATTTCAGCTGAAGAAGAACGCCGTTCAGCTTTGCTTGCAAGATTCTTGATGGCTGGCTCTGTGTTCTCAAGCTCAAATTACGGCGACCTGCTCTTGCTTGAAGACGGTACATTCTCGTGGACGTCTTATCAGCGCCTTGTGCCGTCTGTAATTCCGTCACAGTCTGGCGACAGGGGCAGAATCTCGTTTGATTCGTTTGTCAGCGCTTCAATTGCTTCTGTCTATGATGGCGTGGTAACTTTCACGTTTGACAGAAACAAAAAGCCGGTGCGCTTCCTTTACAAGCTTGAATCAAACGGTATTCGCCTTGAAGAAACGACCGCCGCAACAATAAAAGACAATGTTGTAACTTCACGTGGAACAAACGCGATTGTTCTGTTTTTTGGAAATGAATAATGGCGTTTGTTCAGTTTTCAAAAGTTTCGCTTGCATTCGGTGACAGGGACATTCTGAAAGACGCCACAGTTTATCTTGCGGCGGGCAGCAAGGCTGCGCTTGCGGGTGCGAACGGTTCGGGCAAGTCAACGCTGATGAAGGTGCTTGCCGGAATTATTGAAGCTGATTCAGGCGAGCGTGCCGTACAAAAAAATGCGCGCATTTCGTACCTTCCGCAGTCGGGCATTGTATTTAAAGACTCAACCTTGAAAGAAGAAGCCGACCGCGCTTTTGAGTACGGGCACAGCCTTGCAAAAGAGCTTGACCTTTTAGGCGACGAGCTTAAAAAAGAAGAATATGCCCAAAACGATTCGCGGAATGCGCCGCTTCTTGAAAAATACCACGAAATTCAGACTGAACTTGAAGAGTCAGGCTGGTATAGGCGCGAGGCAATTGCTGAGCAGGTGCTTTTGGGACTTGGTTTTTCTCAAAAAGATTTCTGCCGCCCTGTTGCAGAATTTTCCGGCGGCTGGCAGATGCGCATTGCGCTTGCAAAGGTGCTGCTTGAAAAGCCCGACATTCTGCTGCTTGACGAACCGACAAACTACCTTGATATTGAGGCGCGCACCTGGCTTGAACAGTGGCTTCAGGACTTTAAGGGCGGTTTCTTAATCGTAAGCCACGACCGCTATTTTCTTGATGTCACCGTCAACGAGGTTTACGAGCTTTTTAATGGAAATCTGCACCGCTATTCGGGCAACTATTCGCATTATGAAGAAGTGCGCCGTGCTGAATTAGACCAGCTTATGGCAAATTACGAGCTTCAGCAGATTGAAATCAAAAAGCTTGAAGATTTTATAAGGCGATTCGGCGCAAAAGCTACAAAAGCCGCGCAGGCACAGGAACGCATGAAAATGCTTGAGAAAATCGAGCGGATTGAGATTCCAGAAAACTTAAAAAAGATTCATTTCAGCTTTCCGCCCGCACCGCATTCCGGCAGACTTGTGCTTACAGTGAATAATCTTTCAAAAACGTATCCGCCTTCAGCTGAAAATCTTGAACCGAATTGCGTAATCAAAAACCTTGATTTTGTGCTTGAAAATGGCGAGCGGCTCGTGGTCGCTGGCCGTAACGGTGCGGGCAAAACGACGCTGCTCCGCATCATAGCCGGTCACGATTCAGATTATTCTGGCGAAGTAAAGCTCGGTGCCGGCGTTTCAATCGGCTATTTCTCGCAGGACAGCGCGGAGCAGCTTCAGGGCACTCAGACTGTGCTTGAGACAATCGAGTCAGAAGCGCCGTTTGAGCTTATTCCGAAAGTGCGCGACATGCTCGGCGCGTTTCTTTTCCGTGGCGATGATGTCTATAAACAGGTTTCTGTGCTTTCGGGTGGAGAAAAGAGCCGCCTTGCGCTGCTCAAGCTTCTGCTTCGGCCGGTTAATCTGCTCATTCTTGACGAACCGACGAACCATTTGGATTTGACTTCAAAAGACGTGCTGCTTGACGCGCTCAAAGATTTTGGCGGAACTGTGCTGTTCGTTTCTCACGACCGCGGTTTTATCGAAAGCCTTGCGACGCGCGTGATTGAGCTTAAGCCAGGCTCTGCACGGCTTTTTGCCGGAGATTACCGCTATTATTTGGAGCGCCTTGCCGCAGAACAGGCTGGCGCGCCGACAGATACAAGCACAAATGAAGCGAAAGCCGCGATGCAGGCCGCCGCTCTGCAGAAAACTGAAGCGCCGTCTTCTCAGCTGAGCTGGGAAGAAGAAAAGCGCCGCAAAAATGAGAAGAAGCGCCTTGAAAGAGAAGAAGAGCAGCTTATGAATGCTATTACAGAAGCAGAAGAAGAAAAAGCTTCTCTTGAGGCAGAGCTTGCGCTTCCTGCTGTTTATTCAGACGGTGCAAAAAGTTCAGCTGTTCAGAAAAAAATCGAAGAAGCAGAGCAGAAAATCGAAGAACTTAACGCGCGCTGGGAAGAATGTGCCGCAGCTTTAGAAGCCTTGTCCTAAACTGAAACCGCTGGTTAAAGCTATTTCTCAAATTCTTCGTCTGCTTCAGAATTTACAAGCGGAAGTTCAATAAAAAACTCAGAGCCTTCGTTCTGCTTAGATGTAAACCACATCTTGCCTTGAAAATGCCCGATGATTGTAGCATGTGCCATATAAAGGCTTATGCCCGAACTGTGCTTGCCTTTTGTTGAAACAACCTGCTTAAACAGCTTGTCTTGAATTTCAAGTGGAATTCCCCCTGCGTAGTCACAGACAGAAAGCGTTACATGTCCTTTCTTTGGTGAAAGCGTAAACTAAATGAGACCTTCTGCGCCGTTATACGCGTAGATGCTGTTCATTATTAATGCCTGAATTATCTGAACAAGACTGTTCATGTCTCCTTTTATGCAGGAAGCTGTCGAACAGTTGTTTGTCGTTTTAAGTGTGCACTGCGCCTCGTTGAGCTTTTCTTTTAAAAGCATTTCAACACGTGTTACAAGTTCTGCCAAAGAAAAGATTTTGTCATTTTCAACAATAAGACGTTCGGTTTGTGTTGTTATTGCTGATAAAATGCTTTCAAACGATTCAAGCCCTGCGCGCTGGCTTTGCAGATTCTGCTTTATTTCTCTGACAATTTCTATGAAATCATCTGTAGAGATAGATTTGCTGTCAACCTGATTCTGACATTCTTCTATAATACCGGAAATATTTTCCATTGAATTTGAAAGGCGCAGAACAGGTGCGCGTAAATTCTGGACAACGCTGCCAATCATCTGCGCAATAGACGAAAGACGTTCCTGCTCAACAAAGCTTGCATACGCTTTTTTAGACTGTGTTATATCCTGTCCCATGAGAATGCAGGCACGGTACTTGCCTTTCTGAAAAATCGGGGTAAATTCACATTGAAAGAAGCGGTCAGTGTCGTTGTGCTCGGTCGGGTGATAGACAATTTCAGCTTTTACAGGCTTTTCTGTTCTTTTTGCTTCGGCAATAATGCTTAAGATTTTGTCATAGTCAAATATTGCCTTGTATGCGTCAATAATTTCGCGGAAATTATTTCCTTTTTTCAGCCTGTGAGAAGGAAACGCAGAAAAAGCCGGTTCGTTAAAATCAACGATTGTAAGGTCTTCGTCAAGAACAATATAAACGTAAGAAATACGGTCAACAATTGAACGCAGAACAAGCGGTGTGTTTTCAAGAAAATTATACTTTGAAATAGCCTTGTAATACGCGTATGTGCTTAGCGCAAAAAAGACCGGTGTGGCGTATGGTGTAATTTCAGATTTTGCTATGAAGGCTATATTTACAAGAGCGGGCAGTGCCGTAAAAATTATAAGAATTATAGCCTGCGGCTGCATTTCTTTTTCGCTTTTCTTTAAAAAAAAGCAGAGATAAAAAATTGAAACTGAAATAATCGTAAAAAAGATTATGATGTGTATTGCTGAGAGCAGTCCGATAGACCAGTTCATTACAGAAAACGAAGAATAATACAAATGAAATTTGTTATTTGTCCAAAGACCGAATTGTGTAACAATCGGATCGATTAGCACAAGATATGAAAGTTTGCCAAGATTTTTTCCGTCTTTTGCGAGTGAACGGGCTATAAAAAGAATCCATATAGGTACAAGGGTTATAAAGAAATATTTGCCGCGTTCAAGAATCCATGCTGATCTGTAATAACCAAGTCTTTGCGAAGCGTCTTCAAAAAACAAAAATAAAATCCAGCCAAGCACCGAAATTATATAAAATATCAGCAGATTCTGATTTGATTTATTGCCTTTTTTGCGGATTACAAGAATTAATAGTGCAGAAAGAAAAACAAAAGCAAAGAGAGTCGCAAAATAAATAAAAATTTTCATGAGAATTCCTCCGTTTGTTTTGTTTCTATTTTTGACGGCTTAATCATTCTAACATGAAAATATCGTTTTGACAAAAAAAGGGCTGCCTAAAAAGCTGTTATCGGGTCGAGCCTGATAATGACGCTTAGACAGCCCTTTTCTGTTTATAAGCTGTAAAACGGGTTATTTTGCAAGAATTGTTGCAAGTGCCGGATTTTCAGCGAGTTCTTTTTTGAGTCCTTCAGCGCGGGCCTTGTTTACATAATCCGGGCTCTGGAAAGAATACTTGAAGTTCGTGTGAACGTCATAAGTTCCCTTCATCAGAGCGTAGGCGTCTTCTGTCATTACAAGCTCTTCGTCTGTCGGAATTACGAAAATCTTGACTTTTGAATCGTCTGCGCT
>CADBUT010000143.1 GCA_902797925.1 uncultured Spirochaetaceae bacterium | reverse complement strand
TATCATAACTGCTTCTGCCGGTTCGCAAATTGCCTTATCAAGTGCCATAGTAAATATCTTCAAATCAGGCTTTGCAACCCCTGCTTCGGCTGAAGCTATAACAACATCAAAATACTGCCCAATACCCCAATTATCAATTCTGTTCTGCGTTCCCAATGACTGGTTTGCAATAATTCCCAGCTTGTATTTACCATACAAGCTTGAGAGCACATCAGGAACTGCTTTATACAGCTTTTCCAAACTGTTGTCCCATTCCGGCAAAACAACTCCATAAGCTTTGGCAGCAGATCCGATAGGTGTCGGGCTTGTTTTCGCTTCCTCATATACTTTATTCAAAAACTCATCAGGAGGAATATTCAATTGCCGGATTGCGAATTCACACCGGCTTTTATATACATCGCTTTCATCAACTAAGGTTGCACCAAGATCAAAAAAAATCCATTTCATAAAAATCAATCCTTATTCAGCATTTTTTTTCTCCAGTCTTCAAGGCGCTTCAAGCCTTCACCGATGTCGCAGCCGAGAACATCCTGAACCTTCTGGAATTTTTCATTCTGGTGCATGAAATCCATGACTTTCATAAATTCTTTTTTACCGTATTTCTGAATGAACAGTCCAAGAACTCTTACTGCATTTGTTTCTTCGTCGAGGGCGTAAAAACCTTTGTGACAGTTGTAAAGCTCTTCACATTCGTAGCAGCCGTCTATGCCCTTTTGTTTGCAGCAGGCTGTATTCGGGCACACGCCGTCCGGTGATTCAGTTGCATAGGAACAGGTGTTGTAAACCGTCCTGCACGAGCCGCACCATTCAGTTAAAAAGCAGTGCTTACAGTAAAGTCCGCAATAGGCAATTTGATCTACGCCTTTTTTTGCTTTTTGACACAGTTTGTTTTTAATGCGCCTCATCGCCTCAACATGCATTATCCAATGGCGTGAAAACGGCATCTGTATCAAGCCCTTTATATTCTTTCCGCACCAGTAGTCAATCAGCCAGAAAGCACTTTCGTCTGTGCTTACACATTTACCTGCAATAAGTCTTTCCCGGTCCTCAGCCAAAAACCCTTTCTTTAAATCTGAAAATTTCAAGCCCGCCAGAAGCGTATTTGTTGAATCCATAACAGCCTTGCAGTATTCATAAAGTGCTTTGATATTCAGCTTCTTTGAAAAGTCTGCCACAGCCACGCCGTCAAGCTCGTTGCCGGTTGTAATAACCGGGCTTTGAGTTTTCGTCTGCCAGCCGTTTTCAAAAATCTGCTTGTCCTGCAAAATCAATGTATGTGCAACAATATCCTCAATGCGGAAAACATGCCAGAGCGACCATGCAAGGCTTGTACAATGATTTCCTTCACCAGAACCAAACGGCATCTGATAAAAAGCCTGCGCCGGAAATGTATTCACGATTGCTGTTATCTGCTCAAACAAGTTGCTGCGCAATTCAATAAGAGCTTTTATTCCGTCTGAAAACGTATTTTCCTTTGCAATCAGAGACTGCATTTCCTTGTTTTTTTTTGACCATTCTTTATCCATAAATGCCTCTATCTCTCCTATAAACTGATCCGCTGTCAGACACGCCTGTGATTTCAGTAAGGTTATTTTAGGAAATTATAACATCAATATGTTTGAGATTGTCATCTACTTGATTATAGCACAAAAATTCCGTTTATGTGTTAAAACAGGAAAAACAAATGTCTGACGGCCGGCGCTTTTCGCCGCAGTGCATATTTTACGAGAAACTACGATAAAGCTATAAAAAAGCACGCTGCACACAAGCCGTCTGTTTTTGCTATGCAAAAACAGACACTTTTCGCCGCATAGTCTTATATTTGTAGAACAAGCTACTGCGAAAAGCGCCAGACTTAAAAGATTTTACGCACCGGTGATTTCGGCTGTCTTGGTTTTTACTTCGTCAAAGAGCTTCTGCTTGTCTGCTCTGTTTTTGTCGATTAGCCTGACAAAGACTGAACCGGCAACAACTGCATCGACTGAATCAGCAAGCGCTTTTGACTGTGCGCCGTTTGAGATACCGAAACCGCCGTAAATCTTTGAACCGCCGGCACTTACCTTCTTCAAAAAGCTGATTGTCTCGTCGTTAATCGTTGTATCTGTTCCTGTTATGCCTGTTCTAAGCGCGGCATAAATATACGGAAAACCTGCTTCAGCAAGCTTTTTCAGCCGCTCTCCGCTCATGCTCGGCGCAGCTACAGGAATGTTTATCATTCCGTTTGCCTTGCAAGCAGCCGTAAGCCCTTCGTCAAAGTCAAAAGGCAGGTCAGGTACAATCATTCCTTTTACACCGACAGAAGCTGCTTTCTTGCAGAATTCCGCCACGCCCGGCGTATAAATCAAGCTTCCGTAGCTCATTATGTAAATCGGAATTTCAGGGAAGTCCTTGTGGATTGTTTCAATAAAGCGTAGCCCGTCCGCAGTCTTATAATGACGTTCAAGCACTTCTGTGCATGCACTTTGAATTGCAGGACCGTCTGCACTTGGGTCGCTGAACGGAAGCTGAATCTCAAGTATATCTGCACCGCCTGCAATAAGGGCGCGGGCGGCTGTAAGCGCAAGTTCATCTGTCGGGTAACCTGCAACAAGATGTGACATTAGTTTTATTTTCTTCATATTATACTCCGAATTTTCAAGCATCAGTTCATGCTTTTAGCCTGATGTATGTCTTTGTTGTCATTCAAGCGCTCAAGTTCAGCAGCGAGAAATTTTTTCCATTCTTCAGGACGGAACACAGGGCAGGTTATGAAAATGTCTTTGTCACCGCGCCCTGACATATTTATGATTATCGCCTTGTCTTTAGGCAGCGTAGGCGCAAGCTTGATTGCTTCTGCACCGGCATGCGCACTTTCCATTGCAAAGAGCACACCTTCATTTTTGGCAAAAAATAGAACTGCGTCCAAAGCTTCTTTGTCCAAAGCTGAAGTAAACTCAATTCTGCCCGCATTACCAAGCGCGGCAAGCTGCGGCCCGATTCCGCAATAATCAAGACCTGCTGAAATAGAGCTTGTGGGCAAAGACTGACCGTCTTCATCAAGCAAGAAGCGCGACTTATAGCCCTGCATGATGCCTTCGCGGCTTGCATTGCCTGTCATGCGGCTTGCGTTCTGCCCTACACCCGGGCCAGTGCCGCCGGCTTCAACTGCGATAAGGCGCGGTGATTTTCTGTTTATAAACGGGCTGAAAAAACCGATTGAGTTTGAACCGCCGCCGCAGCATGCAATCAAAGCCGCAATATCAAGCTTGCGCTCTTTTGCCTGTCTTTCAACTTCGCGGCCGATTACGCTCTGAAATTCGCGTACAATATCAGGAAAAGGCGCAGGACCTAAAGCCGAACCGAGGCAATAATGCGTTGTATCGGGGTTCGCAGCCCAGTCGCGCATGGCTTCGTTGACCGCATCTTTCAAAGTGCGGCTGCCGCTTGTTACGGCATGAACTTTTGCGCCGTACATTTCCATTGTGGAAACATTCGGCTGCTGACGGCGCACGTCAACTTCGCCCATGTACACAGTGCAGTCAAGCCCGAGCTTTGCGCAAGCCGCCGCTGTCGCTACGCCATGCTGACCGGCGCCTGTTTCTGCAATTATGCGCTTTTTGCCCATGCGCTTTGCAAGCAGGCATTGCCCGATTGCGTTGTTAATCTTGTGTGCGCCGGTGTTTGCCAAGCCTTCAAGCTTGATGTAAATTTGCGCGCCGCCCAAAAGCTTTGTCGCAGTTTCCGCAAACAGAAGCGGCGTTTCCCTTCCTATATAATCTCTTTGAATTGTATTGAGTTCCTGCAAAAAAGCAGAATCTGCCATTGCTTCTTTAAAAGCAGTTTCAAGCTCATCGAGCGGGCGGCGAAGCACTTCTGCCACATATTTTCCGCCGTATCTATTAAAAAAACCGTTGTCTGAATGTGTCATCACATTTTCTCCAAAAAGGCTGTCAATTTTTCTGCGTCTTTGATTCCCGGCTCTTTTTCAAGGCTTGAAACCAAATCTACAAGTTCAGGTCTGAACGTATTCTTTATATGCTTTATGTTGCCGATGCTCAAGCCACCCGCAATCCACAACCTGTATTTTTTTGCAATTGCCGAAAGCAGCGCTTCGTCTATCGTCTTGCCTGTGCCGCCGATTTTGCCGCTTGTCTGTGCATCAACCAGAATGCGCGGCTCGCCTAGTTTTGCAAGCTCATCAAGCTTGGCAATATCGGCTTCGTCTGAAATGTTCACCGCGCAATAATGCGGAAGAGCCGCAAGCTCTTTGTTTTGCAGAAAAGCTTTTGCCGCTTCAAACGTATGCACCTGAATTGCGTCAAGAATGCCTTCTTTTACAAGCTGATAAGCTTCAGCGGCGTCTTCGCTTTCAGGCTCAACTATCACGCCAACGAATTGCGGCAGCTTCAAGCCGGAAGTTTTTATTCGTGCCGAAGGTTTAATACCCCGACGCTCTGCGTCGAAACAAGGGGTATTAAACCTGAGTGCAATTCCTTTTGAGAACAACATACCTCGTCGCTCTGCGGCGAGGTTGTTGATAGCTTCTCTTATTTCGCGGATTTTTCCGCAATCAACGTTGCGTTTTGACTTTGACCAGATTATAAAACCGAGAAAGTCTGTGCCGTTTCTTGCGGCAAGCACCGCGTCTTCAGCATTTGTGTTTCCGCAGATTTTCACAAAAGGCTTATGATTTTTCTGCCCAAGCTTTGAAGCATAATCTAACCAGAATTTTCCGTTTGCGTTAAGGTTTGTGCTTTCAAAAGCTTTTATGAATTCACCGGCTTTTTCAGGGTTCTTCGCGGCTGCTTCGCCCAAAAGAATGCCCGAAAAGCCCAAGCCGCCTGCAAAAGCTGCGGCATTCGGCGAAAGTATTCCGCTTTCAAAGATTACACGCGCGCCGCCGCTTATCTTGCGTATGCGTTCAAGCATAACGGCAGGCACGAGCGTGTCAACCGTGAAATTCTTGAGGTCACGGCTGTTTACGCCGCAGACAATGTTTTTGCCGCTGACATACCGCATAACATGCTCAAGCTTCTTAACGTCGCTGTCCTTGCGGATTTCAATTAAGACGCTGATGCCCAGCTCTTCAGCTTTTTTTGCCATAGCAAGCATTTTTCGTGCTGAAAGAATGCGTGCAATCAGCAGCACAGCATCTGCACCAGCTCTGTATGCAATTTCAACGTCTTTCACGTCAAACAAAAAGTCTTTGCGCAAAACGGCAGGGCCTTTCAAGCCGGTGTCTCTTTCAAAAGCGTCAACGGCGGCGCAAACTTTCATCAAGTCTTCGAGCGTGCCTTTGAACCAGTTTTTTTCAGTAAGGCAGCTGATTGCCTTCGCGCCGTTCTTGGCATATTCATAAGCCGTAGCATAAGAATCAAGAGACGGCGCGATGTCGCCCTTGCTTGGGCTTGCACGTTTAACTTCAAGAATCACGCCCTTTTCAGCTAAAAACTGATGAACCGGGCGGCTTCTTTCAGCAGGAATATTGAAACCGCCGTCAAAGCCGTCTGCTTTTATGTCTTTCTTGCGCCTTGCGACGATTTCTTTAAGAATGTTCCTAGACATTCAGCACCAACCTTTAAGCAGCCTTGCTTACTTCAAGGATTTCGTTAAGCTTAGCCAGTGCCTTGCCAGAATCAAGCGCATCAAGCGCCATTCTGAAGCCTTCTTCAAAAGATTTTGCCTTGCCTGTAAGATAGAGCACCGCTCCTGCGTTCAAGCCGGCAGCATTGCGGATTGTCTTTCTTCCGCGGCCGTGCATTACTTCAAGGGCAAGCTCTGCGTTTACCTTACCGTCGCCGCCAAGAAGTTCGTTTTCATCAGCATCTGTAATGCCGAATTTGGCCGGGTCAATTACATAAGCGTTCTCGTTGCCCTTTTCGTCAATCTGATCAACATGGGTAAGTGCGCACGGCGAAATTTCATCGTAGCCGTCGTCTGAACAGATTACCATTACACGCCTTGCACCAAGCGATTTGGCAGCGTGTGCATAATCTTTGAGCAAATCTTTTGAGTAAACGCCGAGCACCTCATATTCAGCACGTGCCGGGTTCAAGAGCGGGCCTAAAATGTTCATGATTGTCTTGATGCCGAGTGCCTTTCTTACAGGCGCGGCAAAGCGCATAGCCGAATGATAGACAGGCGCCATAAGAAAACCGAAATTCGTCTTTTCAACAAGGGCAGCCGTTTTTTCGGGGCTTGCCATAATATTTATGCCGAGATTTTCGAAAAAGTCTGCCGCGCCAGATTTTGAGCTTACAGCCCTGTTGCCGTGCTTTGCCATTGGCTGGCCGCAGCTTGCAGCAACAATTGCCGAAAACGAAGAAATATTAAATGAGCCTTTGCCGTCGCCGCCTGTGCCGACGATTTCAGCAAGTCCGGTCTTTTTGCAGTCAAACGGTGTGCGCTTGAGCAGCAGCGTTTTTGCACAGCCAATCATTTCGCTTGTTGCAGGGCCTTTTGCCGCCATTGCCGTAAGGATTGCCGCCATAACGCTCGGTTCCATGTTGCCGTCCGTCACATATTCCATAAAGAGAGCGGCCTGATCTTCAGAAAGGTCGTTTCCTTCAATAAGCTGATTCAAAAGTGCGCTTACGTTCAGATTTTCGCGGCGGTATTTCAAAAACGCCTGAATGAGCTTCTGGCAGTTTTCGCTTGCAATGCTTTCCGGATGAAACTGAATGCCTTCAACCGGCATTGTCTTGTGGCGGATTCCCATAATGTCGCCGTCATCTGCACGGGCTGTAACTTCAAATTCTTCAGGCAAGGTCGATTCATCGATTACAAGCGAATGATAGCGCGTAAACTTGGCTTTTTTGCCGATTGTTCTGAAAATGCCGCGGCCATCAAGGTTGATTTCTTCCACAATGCCGTGCTTGATGAACTTTGCCTTTACGATTTTCGCACCGAAAGCTTCTGCAATAGCCTGATGGCCGAGACAAACGCCAAGAATCGGGATTTTTCCGGCAAAATAGCGGATTGCTTCTTTTGAGATGCCGGCTTCAGACGGGTTGCCCGGGCCAGGCGAAACGACAAGATATTTCGGCTTCATCGCGGCAAGTTCCTCAACCTTGTATTCGTCGTTGCGGACCACGCGGATTTCTTCGTCAGTTGCTTCTTTGAAAGCCTGAACTACGTTAAAAGTAAAACTGTCATAATTGTCAATAAACAAAATCATATTAAGCTCCTTGCCTTGTCAGGCTTTTTATTTTGTAAGTGTATCTATCAGTGCACCTAGTTTTTCACAAGTTTCAGTAAATTCCCGTTCAGGGTTTGAATCATAAACGATGCCGCCGCCGGCCTGCAGCGTATACACGTTGCCTTTGTGGAAAGTCGAGCGGATTGTAATGCAGAAATCAAGGTCGCCGTTACTCTGAATGTAGCCGACTGCGCCCGCATAAAAGCGCCGTTTTGTCTTTTCAAGCCGGCTCACAATCTGAATTGCATTAATCTTCGGTGCGCCAGAAACAGTTCCGGCCGGGAATGAGGCGCGGAGAACCTGAATCGGCTTAACGCCTTCCTGCACGGTTCCTTCTGTATTTGAGACAATGTGGATAACATGAGAGAAAAGCTCACATTCCATGAACTGCGGAACAGCCACAGAATTTTCTTTGCAGACGCGGCCGAGATCGTTTCTTGCAAGGTCAACAAGCATCAGATGCTCCGCACGCTCTTTCGGGTCGGCAAGAAGCTTGTTCATAAGCTGCTCGTCTTCCTGCTGGTTTTTGCCGCGCCTGATTGTTCCTGCAATCGGATGAATGCTTGCTTTGCCGCCGCGCACGCGCACGAGGCTTTCCGGAGAAGCACCTGTAAGCTCAAAATCACCGAAATTGATGTAGAACATGTAAGGGCTTGGGTTTACCTTGCGTAGCTTACCGTAGACTGTAAGCGCATCTGCCTTACATTCAATCTGAACGCGGCGGCTAGGCACAGCCTGAATCAAGTCTCCTGCTATTATGTGCTTTTTAAGAGCCTCAACTTTGGTGATATACTCTTTTTTTGATTCTTCAACGTCGGTGAGCATCTTATAATCAAAATGTGCAGGCGGTTCTTCAACATAAGAAAAATCCATGTCAGAAATGCGCCGCTCTAATTTTGACATCGCTTCGTTAAGGTCAATTTCGTGTTCGTTATAATTGAAACCGAAAATGTGCATTGTCTCTGTAAAATGGTCAAAAATAATGTAGATGTGGCCTACAACAAAGCAGCTTTCAGGCATATTAAGCTCATCTTTCTGCTCAAAAAATCTGATGTTGTCACAGTTGCGCGCAAATTCATAGCTTAAATAGCCGAGACCGCTCGTCGGCACAGGTATTTCAAGATTGCGCAAAGACGAAGGAATTTCGTTCTGTTCCGCTACATAAAGTGCCGCATCAAGAATGTCTGCGCTCTTTTTTCTGCCGAGTGCGTCAAGGCTTTCAATACCAGAATCATCGAAAGGCGTGCGCTTTCCGTCTATAAGAAAAGCTATGCCGTTGTCGTCCTGAACAATCTTGAAAGCTTCTTCGGTCATAAGAATCGAAAAGCGTTCCCTGCCTTTTGCAAAGCTTGCAGATTCAAGAATTGCAGTTGCCTTAATTTTTCTTGCAAGAGAATAAGGTGTATATCTTTCGCTTGACATACATTTATATAGACCATCAGAATGTTTTTCCATAATTAATTCTCCAAATAGTATTTAATTTCTTTTTATAGTATCTGTTTCTATAGTTAGAACTATACAAAAGCGTTATAATTCTGTCAATAGAAATTTTCAAAAAAAGATGAATTTTTGTTATTTTTTATAGAATTTTTTGGGGGATATAGACACAAAAAAAAGCAGCCCGATAATTTGAGCTGCTATTCATTGCTTAGCAATTAAACCACTACAATGTTACTTGTGCATTACCTTTACAGTCCTCTTGCCCAGGCGTAGGTGCTGAGATATGGGTCTGGCCGCACGAGCGTGCTCGAAGCCCAGACTTCTTCTATAAGCCCGTCGTCTTTTACTCTGCCGATTCTCACCTTCTTATTCAAATGCTGATTAGAGCCTTCAACCGTTACAATTCCCTCTGGAGCAACAAACGACAGGCCTTTAGCCGCAATTCTTACAGCTTCTGTATCAAACGAACCGGCTTTTTTACAGGCAGCAGCCCACATATAAACCGCAATATAGCCAGCCTCAACAGGATCGCCCAATCTTGTTTTTGAACCGTATTCTTCTTTGAAATTAGAAACAAAACGGCGGTTCTTGTTTGAATCCATATGCTCAAAATATGTCCATGCCATGTAATCTCCGGCTATATTTTCAACGCCAATGGCTTCTATTTCGCTTTCACCTACAGAAAAATTCATTACAGGAATATCTGACGAACTTATGCCGGCTTCATGCAGCTGTTCAAAAAATGCGATATTAGACTCACCGTTCACAGTGTTTATAATCACATCAGGCTTCTGCTTTCTAATGTCCTGAATAACCTCTGTAAAGTCTTCTTCTTCCATATCAACGTATTTTTCGCCTGCAACTGTTCCGCCAAGAAATTTCAGCTGCGCCCTGATTATTCTGTTTGCAGTATGCGGAAAAACATAATCGCTGCCAATAAGATACATGCGCTTACCGAAGTTCTCAAAACAATAGTCTATTGCAGGAACAATCTGCTGGTTAGGCGCAGCACCCATGTACATAATGTTCGGACTTGCTTCCATTCCTTCGTACTGAAGCGGATACCATAAAAGATTGTAATGAGCTTCTACCACATTTCTAACAGCCTTGCGCGAGTCAGATGTCCAGCAGCCAAAAATCGTCACAACCCCTTCCTCTGATATAAGCTTTTCAGCCTTAGCAGCAAAAACAGCAGAATTACTCATTCCGTCTTCTTCAACAGGAACAATTATATGCCCAAGAACACCGCCTTTCTGGTTAAGCTCTTCAATTGCCATAAGCTCTGCCTGCATAACAGGCTGCTCGCTTACAGCCATTGAACCAGTTTCAGAATGAAGTATACCGACTTTTATGGTTTCTACCTTCTGCTTTGCACAAGAAAAAAACAGCAGCGAAAAAGCAGCCGTAATAAAACATATATTTGCAGAATTATGATTCCGTTTCATTTTTACACCTGATAATCCTAGTTTATAACTTCAAAGGTCTTCATCATGCCTTTGCCTTTGATATTGCACTCATAAGGTTCGCTGAACTGAATGTCAGAACCTTCAAGATGATTCTTCAAATCTTCGCTAATCCGTATTGCGCCCGGATTTGCGGCTGTTTCCATGCGGCTTGCTACGTTTACGGTGTCGCCCCAAACATCATAGATGAACTTTGTAGTACCGATTACACCGGCTGTTACAGGGCCGCAGTTCAAGCCTACGCGAATCTGAAATTTGATGTCAGCCGTCTCGTTATATTTTGCGAGATCCTGGTACATTCCGCGTGCAAAGTCAATCATTATTCGCGCATGGTTTTCATTTTCTTCTGGAATACCGCATGCCGCCATATAAGCGTCACCGATTGTCTTGATTTTCTCTACGCCCATACGCTTTGCACGCTCGTCAAAAAGCGTAAAAAGCTTGTTGAGGGCGGCTACAATTTCTTTAGCAGTGTGTCCGCTTGAAACTTTTGTAAAGCCAACAATGTCAGAGAAAAGCAGCGTAACATTCTCAAAGTTTTCACCAAAAGACTTATCGTAGCTCGTTGTGTTTTTAAGCTTGTCGGCTATTTTGTCCGGCAGAATAGAGCGCAGTAAGTTGTCAGACTTTATCTTTTCCTGCTCCAAATCTGCAGTACGTACTTTTACAAGCTCTTCAAGACGTTCGTTTTCCCTTTTCATCCTTATTTCACGTGAACGGAAAAAAATGAATATAGAGCTCATCAACGAAACTGCAAGAATTGCCCAGAATTCAACACGCTGATAAATGTACGGCTTCTGCCACAGGAACATAACTTCCTGGTTGTTCGATTTTATTCCGTTTCCGTTTATGGCATAAACAACAAAAGAATGTTTGCCCGGCGTAATGTTTGTGTAAGAAACAATGCGGTTCATGTCCGGCATAGAATAACTTTCGTCAAAATTGGTAAGCATGTGCGAGAACATAAGCCGTTCCGGTGCGTCAAAACTCAAGCCGGTAAACTTAATGTCTATGCGTTTTGTACCCGGTCTAAGCACAAAAAGCTCATCCTTCACCTTGTGCTCAATGTTATCAACCAAAATCGACTCTATGTGAACCATCGGAGTGACATCGGCATCTTTTACTTTCTGCGGGTCATAAATAGCAATGCCGTCCACCATCGTAAACCAGAGACGTCCATGCCTGTCTACGATTGAACGGGCTGTCGATGTCGGACCGTCAGAATCAAGACCGTCGTTTTTGCTGTAATACTTTGCGTTTACAGTCTTTACGTTACGTTCAATAAAATTCTTAAGATCTTCGACTGAAATTGAAGCAATGCCATGGTTATTTGTAATCCATGCATTGTCATTTCCGTCAAACAAAATCTGAAAAACTGAATTTGTGCCGAGTCCGTTCTCCGAATTCATAGTAATGCAGTTGAAATACGGCTCGTTTGCAGAGTCAAAATCTTTTATGCGTGTCAAGCCGCTGCCGGTACAAATCCAGAAATTATTGTCTTTGTCCTGAGAGATTTTAAAGATTACGTTTCCGGCAATTCCATGAGAAGAAGTAATATGCCAGAAGATTTCTTCATTTTTTAGCAGAAAGATACCGCCGCCGTCTGTACCGACCCAGACAACGCCATGCGAATCTTTATAGATTGTCATGACATATTCTGTTTCAAGCCCGTCAGCCTGCTTTATTGTCTTTACTGTGCCGTCAGCATGTAAAATACTTAAACCTGTTGTAGTACCTATATAATACTCGCCCGGAGCTGTTTCAACAGCAACACGCACTTTGTTTCCGGCAAGTCCGTCATCTATAGACCATGATTTTATGCTGTTTCCGTCATAGAGAATCTGCGCAGGCTGTGTGTAGCAGCTTACAAGAATCTTGCCGCCGGAAACAGCCTCAACGTGACGCACACGGAGTCCTTTCGTAGCCTTTGTAAGTTCATTCTCTTCAAGCTCGTCGTCTTTATAGCAGAAAACGCCTGAATCTGTGCCGGCCCAAATTCTTCCGTCAGGAGTTTCGGTAAGACAGTTTACGGTAAAACCAAGACGGCTCAGCTTAAATTTACCGAGCGTCATTTTTCCTATTCCGTTCCGGTCTGTGGCAAACCAGATGTTGTTCTCGCGGTCTTGAATAATCTTGTTGATGTTTGACCCCGAAAGTTCCGGAGCGCCTTTGTATTCTATAAAAGTTCCGTCAGTGCAGACTACAAGACCTTTTTCTGAACCAAACCAAATATCTCCGTTTTTGTCCTCAAGAATTGTGGTAGTTGAAACGCTGTCAAGAATTGTGTTTGTTACGATTTTGTCTACAACGCCGTTTATCATACGGTAGAGACCTTTATCGCCAAGCCCAATCCAGAATCCGCCGGTCGAATCCTGATAAACTGCCGATGCAAAATAATGCCCGAATTTTTCAAATTCCAGAAGCGGACGGAAAACACCGTTTGTAAAGAGGAAAAAACCGTTGTCGTTGGAAATTATAAGCCAGATTCTGCCTATATCATCGCAGAAAATACTTGAAGCAATAACACCGTTTGCAGTTGTACCGGGCGCAAACTGCGGCGATATAAGCCGGCCTTCCGGCGTAAGATAAACTACACCGCCGGCTGTTCCAATCCATATATTGCCGTTTTTATCCTCGCAAAGGGCGCGGATTGAGTTATTCGGCAGACCTTCGTCGAGTGTATAAAGCATGTTCCCCGAAGCTGAAATTTTCTGCAAACCTTCATCGTTAGAACCAATCCAAATATCACCGCGGGAATCCTGTAAAATTGTGCGTGCAGAAACAATGCTGAAATCGCTGTCAAGCGCCCTGTTGAACGCTGTGAATTTTACGCCGTCAAAACGGACAATACCCTCATAAGTTCCTATGTTTATGTAGCCGTCTTTAGTCTGGTAAATATCGTTGGCCGTTGTACCCGAAAGCCCGCCGAACGAATTCCATGACTGGTATACATAATTATCAAAAAAAGAATTTTGTGAAAAACACGGAAAGGAGAGAAAAACTAAAATAATACCTGCATAAAAAAGCTTTTTCATAGTCGTATGTTTATATTGTCAACGATTTTTTCAAGAAATGCAAATATTTTTTACATAAATTTAAATTAAAAGGGAAAGAAAAAAACTGCTTCAGAAGCGGGTTTCCCTTTCCCTTAAAGCCTTTTCTTTTCCGGCACTGCTCAGGCTTACAGCGCTTAAGACTTGGTGAGTGCTGCAAAAACTCCGGCAATTCGGCGCGCAACATACGGCTTATTCATCGTATAAAGGTGAATGCCGTCTGCGCCACGTGCCAAAAGCTCTACAATCTGGTTTGCGGCGTAGACAATGCCTGCCTCAAGAATAGACTCGTCGTTTGTGCCGTATTTTTCCATCATTATTCTGTACTTTTCTGGAAGCACTACGCCGCAGCGGTCTGTCATCCTTTCGATTTGCGCGCGGTTTGTCACAGGCATTATACCGGCTTCTACAGGCACATCAATTCCGGCAATACGGCAGTTTTCCACAAACCTGAAAAACTGGTCGTTGTCAAAGAAAAGCTGGCTTAACAGGTGAGACGCTCCGCAATTCACCTTTGTTTTAAGGTTTCTGATTTCTTCAACAGTATCTTTTGATTCAGGGTGATTTTCAGGATAGCATGCGCCCATAAGATAAAACTTTCCGGGCATTTTCTCTTCTATAAAGCTTATCAAATCGCTCGCATGAAGAAATTCGTTGCAAGGATTCCGCCCTTCAATTTTGTCGCCGCGGAGAACAAGCAGATTTTCTATGCCGTTGTCGGCAAAAGTCTTGAGCATTGTTTCCGCGTCTTTTTTTGTTAGGTGCAGCCCCGGAAGATGAATGACACTCTCAACATGACACACATCTTTTATGCGCTTTGCAATGTCGAGCGTCTTGCCGCAGTTTTCGCTGCCGCCGGCACCATAAGTTACGCTAATAAAGTCTGGCTTCAAGTCAGAAAGCTCATCCAGAGTTTCATAAACTTTTTCGATACCGCCGTCTTTTTTAGGCGGAAAAACTTCAAAAGAGAAAAAAGTCTTACCGGGCACATGCTTAATCATCTGAAATTATCCCCTAACCTTTTTTGCAGCCGCAACCAAATTTTTAAGGCTTGCGTCTGTTTCAGTTTCGCCGCGCGTCTTAAGACCGCAGTCCGGGTTAATCCACAGCTTAGACGGCTTGACGAACTGCTTCATCTTGTTTACGGCGGCAACAATTTCTTCAACAGAAGGAACGCGCGGCGAATGAATGTCGTAAACGCCAGGGCCGACTTCTGTGCGGAAATTCTTTTCTTTTAGAGCCTGCAAAATTTCAAGATTTGAGCGGCTTGCTTCAAACGTAATGACGTCGGCATCCATGTTGTCAATGTCGGTGATAATCGGAATGAATTCAGAATAGCACATGTGCGTGTGAATCTGCGTTTCAGCCTTGCAGCCCGAATGAACGAGATTAAACGCCGGAATTGCCCAGTCAAGATATTCGCTGTGCCAGTCTGCCTTGCGGAGCGGCAGCTTTTCTTTGAGCGCGGCTTCGTCAATCTGAATAATGCGGATTCCGTTTGCTTCAAGGTCAAGCACTTCATCGCGGATTGCAAACGCAATCTGAAACGCACATTCTTTGAGGCTAATATCTTCACGCGGGAACGACCAGTTCAAGATTGTTACAGGCCCGGTCAGCATGCCTTTTACAGGCTTTTTGCTGTTTTTGTCTGCACAGCTCTGCGCATAAACAGACCAATCAACTGTAATCTGATTCTTGCGCGTAATGTCGCCCCAAACTACAGGCGGCTTTACGCAACGCGTGCCGTAAGACTGCACCCAAGCTTTTTGCGTAAAGATATAGCCGTCAAGGTTTTCGCCGAAATATTCAACCATGTCGTTGCGCTCAAACTCGCCGTGCACAAGCACATCAAGCCCGATTTCTTCCTGCTTCTTAATGCAGCGCGCAATCATTTTTTTGTTGAAATCTTCGTACTGCTCTTTGCTTATCAAGCCTTTTTTGAAATCTGCCCTGTTTTTGCGCACTTCTTGTGTCTGCGGAAAAGAACCGATTGTTGTCGTCGGGAACGGCGGCAGATTGAGCGCTTTTTTCTGAATTGCTTCGCGCTCTGCAAAAGCCGGAACGCGCGTAAAGTCTTTTGCGGTAAGCTTACTGATTTTATCTGCAAGAGCCAGGTTTTTCTCAACACGCTCATGCGCGAAAAGCTTCTTGTTTTCTGCAAAAGCTTTTGAATCAGCGTCTGCAATGTCCTTAAGCTCCTTGAGCTTTTCTTCGGCAAATGCAAAATGCGCTAGAATTTCGGCAGAAAGCTTTTCTTCGTTTTTTGTCGTGTACGGCACATGAAGCAGAGAGCAGCTTGTGCTGATTACGGTTTCTGCACCGGCCGCCGCCTTTTCGATTTCTGCAATGAGAGCGGCTGTCTTTTCGTAATTGTTGCGCCAGATGTTCTTGCCGTTCACAACGCCAGCAAAAAGCAGCTTGTCTTTCGGAAAGCCGTACTTTTTCAGCAAATTCAAGCTTTCTTTGCCTTCAACAAAATCAAGCCCGAAAGCGTCAAAATCATATTTGATGATTTCTGTATAAAAGTCACGCACGTCGCCAAAGTAAGTTTGAAGCAGCACCTTGAGCGGCTTGCCGGGCAAAATCTTTTCGTAAAGCGCCTTAAAAAGCTGCTTGTCTTCATCAGTCAAATCAAAAACAAGATAAGGCTCTTCAATTTGCAGCCATTCTGCGCCAAGCTTTGCACATTCTGCAAGAAGCTGCTTATAGCATTTTGCGGCATCATCTGCAAAGCTGGCTGCGTTTTTCGTACCTGAATAATGCGCAAGCTTTAAGAATGTGAACGGGCCTATTACGTTGATTTTGGTCTTTATGCCGGCTCCGGCGGCTTCTTTGTATTCGCTTGCAATTTTTGTAGCGTCAAGGCGCAATTCAGTTGATTCTTCGATTTCAGGCACAATGTAATGATAATTCGTGTTGAACCATTTCTTCATCGGCAATGCCGTAACGTCGCTTTTTTCAGACTGAAAACCGCGCGCCATTGCAAAGAATGTGTCAAGCTTTGAAAGGCAAAGCGCCTTGTAGCGTGCAGGAATTGCGCCGAGCATAAAAGCCGTGTCGAGCATTCCGTCATAAAACGAAAAGTCATTCGAGCTGATAAAGTCGATGCCGGCTTCGGCCTGTTTCTTCCAGCCGTCAAGCCTTATTTGCTTTGCAGCCTGCTCAAGCTCTTCTTGACTTATCGTCTTTGCAAAATATTTTTCGCTTGCAAATTTCAGTTCGCGGTGCGCCCCGATTCTCGGAAATCCGATTACAGATGTTTTCATATTTTTATTTTTCCTTTATTGAGTTTTATCCCTATCAATATAATAGGTTGAGGGCATTATATCTAATACTTATTTTTAGCGGTTTGCCATAGCTTTTAACTATGGCATAAGACTGAAATTTCTGATAAAATCGGCGCATGACACTTCAACAACTGAAATATGCCGTTGCCGTGGCTGAATGCGGCAATGTTACGGCGGCAAGCCAGAAAGTCTTTATCTCGCAGCCGAGCCTTACAACAGCAATTCACGAGCTTGAAAACGAAATCGGCATCACAATCTTTTCTAGAACAAACAAAGGCGTTGTGGTAACAAACGAAGGCGACGAATTTTTAGGCTATGCGAGGCAGGTACTCGAACAGACTTCGCTTTTAGAAGAGAAATATCTTGGAAAAACGCATAAACAGACAAGATTCAGCGTTACCTGCCAGCACTACTCTTTTGCGGTCAACGCATTTGTAGATGTAATCAAGCAGTTCGGCGGTTCAGAATACGACTACACGCTGCGCGAAAGCCGCACGAGCAAAATCATTGACGATGTTTCACGGCTGAAAAGCGAAATCGGCATTCTCTACATGAACAAAAGCAACAGCGAAGTAATCTCGAAGCTGCTCAAGAAAAACGATCTTGTTTTTTCAGAGCTTTTCACGGCAAAGCCCCACGTGTTCATCTCAAAGACAAGCCCGCTCGCTGAAAAAGAGCGCATAACGCTTGAAGATCTGAAGCCGTTCCCGTATCTCACTTATGAGCAGGGTGAATACAATTCGTTTTATTTCAGCG
>CADBUT010000142.1 GCA_902797925.1 uncultured Spirochaetaceae bacterium | reverse complement strand
ATGATGCTTTCTGTGTCTTTTTTGAGCCGTTCAAGCAGAAAGGGCAGCTGCACAAACGGATTGTCTGCATGAATGCGCATGAACCCTGTGTAACCTAAAATCGAGACAACCGTAATTTTTCTGCCGTTCACTGTGCATGTTTTCCAGCTCCGTCCGGGGCTTTCATGCGGAAAATTTGCGGGGCGCAGCACATAATGCATTTCAGAAAAATCGTCTACAAGGTCTTTCTTGTAATAGATTTTGTCGCCGCCTGTAAGTACAGAAATGCCAAGCTTATGCAGATAGCCTGCATGGTTTTTGCCGATTCCTGTACCGTTTGTTGCGCCGTTTATGTTGCCGATTACAAAATCAATTGAATGACGGCTCTTTATTTCAGGCAAAAGCTGCTTTACGCATTGAATGCCTGCCTTGCCGACTATTTCTGCTATGTATAAAACGCGAATATCCAAAACAAATCCTTTTAGAGTTTCCCTTTGTGCTGACCTAAAGTCTTAAGCTGCTCGTTGCAGATTGCAGCTCCTTTCGTGTTGCCCAGTTCCGTGTATGTGTCGCGCAAGTTATAAAGCGCGTCGTAATAATGCGGAAAAATCGTGATTGCTTCTTCAAAAGCCTCGCACGCATCCGCATATTCGCCGCGCGCAAAAAGCAGCACGCCGAGATTGTTCCATATAGTTGCGTTGTCCTGTGTAATTTCAAGAGCTGCTATGTAATAGCCGTATGCGTCATCGTATTCCTGCAAAGAATAGCAGATTAAGCCCAGCGTCTCAAAAATATCCGCGTCTTCGCCGTTGATTGAAGCCGCTTTTTTCAAAGCCTGCTTTGCAAATTCAAGGTCGCCCGAATTGCGGTAAATTACGCCGAGGTTGAACCATAAAAGATAATTATCTCTGTCTATTGACAATGCGCGCTTTAAACATGCCACCGCTTCGGGGTATGCACCGTCTGTGGCAAGTTCTATTGCGCGGCTGTTTAATGTTTCAGAATTTTCCTGCATATCATTTCCTAATTCTTTTTCAGCATTAACCTGAAAAGCTCCGCTATCAATACTGATGCTTCGCAGGCAGAATACTCTTTTTCGATTGAGCTTATCGACTTTTCGATAAGTTCTGCGCTGTAAGATTTTGCCCTGCTTACTGCGCCGCTTTCTGTCAAAAGCGCAATACAGCTTTCTACTGCCGGTGAATCAATGCCGTCTTTTCTGGCTTCGGTAAAGAAGCCCTTGATTTTCTCCAAGTCCTGCGGGTTTTCACTAAGATGAATGATTACCGGCAGGCTTTTTTTGCCTTCAACAATGTCGTCGCCGCGCTTCTTGCCGGGGTTGCCTGTCGAAAGGTTGATTACATCGTCAAGCACTTGAAAGCCCACGCCGATGTCAGCGGCTGTTGCACCAAGCCTGTCGCTCTCTTCTTTTGAAGCGCCTGCTATAAGACTGCCGGTCTTTGCCGCAAGGCAGGCGAGTGTGCCGGTCTTGCAGCGCACCATAGCTTCGTATTCGCTTTTAGACGGAATATAGCCGTTGTTTCTGTGCCATGCAATGTCCATTGCCTGACCAAGATGAAGGCGGCGCAGTTCCGCGCTGACAGTGCGGTAAAGCTCAAGCTTAAGGCTGTCGCTTACGGCAAGACCTTCGATTGCGGCAAACGCCGTAAAGTAAAGCCAAGAACCTGCGTTCAAGGCCGTATCAAGTCCGTAAGTCAAGTGCGCCGCCGGTTTGCCGCGCCGCATGTCGGCAGAATCTTCTATATCATCGTGGATTAAGCTTGCAGTATGCACAAACTCAACAAGCGGCACAGACTCATACGCCGCCTGCATGGCAGCGGAATCTTTGTCTGTAAAAAGTTCTGCACAAAGCACAAGCAGAAGCGGCCGCCAGCGTTTGCCGCCGAGCAAGAGCAGTTCACGGCACGGTTCAAGCAGCGGTTTTATATGTTCAGCTGTAACTGTTTCTGGCAAATTAAGAAAAAGCCTTTCTTTCAGAGCTTTATCAAAAAGTTCCGGAAGATTTTTATTGAGAACAACTTCAATTTTTTCGAGTCTTTGTGTATACTTATTCATCGGTTTAGTTTAGCACATTTAAGCTTCTTGCAAAAGTAGGAAACGGTATGAGTACAAACAGTTATCAGAAACCTGATTTTTGGTCTCAAAAGGCATTCAAAGAAGGTTACCCGGCGCGTTCAGTATATAAGCTTCAGGAAATTGACAAAAAATTCGGGTTTATCAAAAAAAACAGCCGCGTCTTGGATTTGGGCGCTTCGCCGGGCAGCTGGACTGTGTTTGTACTCCGTCAGCTTGACGGTTCAGGCCACGTTACTTCGATTGACCTGAACCCTTTGTCAAAAAATGTAAAAAGTTCCAATTTAACGTTCATACAAGGTGATCTTTATTCCGAAGAAATAAGAAGTGAAGCATCAGCATTAGGCCCATATAATCTGGTAATTTGCGATGCTGCACCGCCTACAACCGGAAACAGGGTAATCGATACAGCACGTTCAAGCGGACTTGTGGAGCTTGCCATTTATTATGCAGAGACAATGCTGCAGCCGGGGGGCAATTTTGCCGTGAAAATTTTTCAGGGCGGCGATCAGCAGATGCTTCTGCGGAAGATGCGCGAAATTTTTACGGAAGCCAAAGGCTTCAAGCCTGCGGCATGCCGTTCAGAATCATTTGAAACATATTTGATTGGTCTGAACAAAAAAGCATAAACCTTAAGGAATATATATATTTTATGGAAAAGAAAAAGCGTTTGTATTTTTTAATTGTACCTGCTGTATGTATTTATGTTGCTGCCGTTACTTTTGTAATCATCGGCTCTGCTTCAAGAAATCCGGTAGAGCCTAGAAAACTGACAAAACCCGCAATAGGTGCTGATACCGCGGAAGCTTCTTCGCCTGCACAGTCTGCTGCTGTCGAGGTTATTGCCGAAGAAGTCACAGAAGTTGCAGAAAACACAGCAGATACCGCAGACGCAAAACCTGAAACAGTAGAAATTTCTTTGACAGATACAGCTGAAGCCGCCGTAACACCGGCTGCCGAAGTTGCGGTAAAAACTTCAAAAGAAGCTGAAAATGTTTCTGCTCCTGCCGGACTTAACGGTATGGGCGGCGCAGATGTTACGCCGCAACCGGAGATGGGCATCGAAGTGCCAGAACTGTACTATACAGTTTACCGCATAAAACCCGGCGATATGATAAGCACTCTTGCGGAGAATAATCACATTACACAGGACACGCTCATCAGCGTAAACAACATCAAGCAGTCAAGAACAATTCAGATTGGTCAATATATCCGCATTCCTTCTATGGCAGGAATTGTGTAAAAAACAAAAACAGCTGAAGAAACGCCGGAATCAATCGCCGAAAAATACAAGGTTTCT
>CADBUT010000141.1 GCA_902797925.1 uncultured Spirochaetaceae bacterium | reverse complement strand
TGCTTGGTTGGTGAGCGCGGTCGAACCACAGCATCCGTCATTGCGAGGAACGGAGTGACGAAGCAATCTTCTTTTCGCAATAGCCTTTTCCACGGCAAAAGCTTATCTGGCGAAACTCTTTTCGCAGTAGCTTAATCTACAAACAGCGATTATTCAGCGAAAAGTGTCTGTTTTTGTGAAAAAAAACAGACAGTCCATGCAGCGCAAAACCGGCAGCTTATGTACACCAACCCCATTTTGGAAGCTTTTGCACATATGCTCAAAACGAACAGCCGTGTACACTCAGCTATCAAGTTTTGCTCTAGCAAAACTTGGCGGGTTCGCCAGCTCAATCTCAAAACTTTAGCATAAACCAAATGCGAACCGCGATTGCTTCGCCTTCGGCTCGCAATGACGGGTACGCACGGTCACTGAGCGAAGTCGAAGTGACCGCACATGGTTGCTTCGGCTACGCGGTTGGTGAGCGCAGCCGAACCACAGCAACCGGAATTCAATTTTCTGTCATTGTCGGGTGCGCTTGGGAATAATGGGGTTCGTTGGGGATTTTTCTACATAAAAAGCTTAAGATAGGATTAGCGTCAACTCAGTTTTTTATATAAATTACATTTTTTCCGTCGCCAGTTTTTTTGATTTTTCTGGCTTCAAGCATTTTTTTGAGTATACGCTGAACAGAAGTGCGGCTTTTGAAATTAAGCAACTGCTGAATTTCTCCGGCTGAAACACTGCCATTTGCTTCAATTTGCAAAAGAATTTTCTGTTCGTTATCTGACAAATCAGTTTCTGCTGTTTGCAGATTAGATGCAGCAACTAAAGGCACAGTAATTCTGAAAATATCACCCTCTTCAAGCGATGGTTCTGAATCAGAATAAATTTTTGTAAATTTGTACAAATTCCGAACGCCAGACCCCAATGAATCAGTACGGGCAATATTAACAAAAAATTTCGCAAGAATTGGATTCTTAGGATACGGAGTAAAATTCTTTGGATTGAGTTTGCCAAAAGTAAAAGCCCTGTTCCAATTTTCCGTATAAATTTTTTCTTTATCGATAATTAACTTTGCCGGAAAAGCACTCGAAAATTCACGATGAACTAATATATTGGAAATTACTTCGCGTGCAATTTTGTCGCGCACACTGGTAGACAGATTATCTACCAGAAAAAAGCGGTCATCGGTATGCTTCTGTACAAATTCCATAAGCAAATCGTAGCTTTCAATTAGGTTTGTCTCCACAATCAGCCTGTCATCATAGCGGTCTTGATTCTGGTCGCGGAAAATTGCATCTGTCTTATATGCAGGCAGACAAGATGCAATCGTTGAATCTCTGCCGAAAAGCAGAACAGCCGCAAGATTAAAGCCTTTTTCGCCAGTTATCAGATTTTCTTCGTAAAGACTTGCACTTTTGAAAAATTCCATGTCACTCATATTTTTCCACGGATGATTTTCATTCTTTATTAAGGCAAGATTTTTGACAACAGGAATCAAATCAAGCCTTAAATGGTCAGCAGTGACATACGGAAAATCTGCCTTTCAAAAAAAGTATGTGATTTTCTGTTAAAAAGATTCGCAACCAAATCAACAGACTTAGTAATATTCTGGTCTGAATCTCCGTTGCGGTCAAAAATTTTGTTGTCACAAAATTCTACTTCGGAATTCACCGGCACATAAGACCAAAGAATTATCTTGCCGTCATAGTCAAACTCTTCAAGATTCAAAAAAAGCGAAGGCGTTATTTTATTCGGGTTGTTGAGCACATTTATGAAATTTTTCTTTATGCTCTGAACTGCATTTGGATTTACGCCTATTACTTTGCCAGAATCTTCAACACCAAGAAAAAGATAGCCGCCGTATCTGTTTGAAAAAGAGCAGACTGTTTCAAACACAGAATTATTCAGTTCGTTTCTGCATTGTTTAAATTCTACTGTAAAATTTTCACCATTCGCCAACAGAGAATCTATTCTTTCGCGCGTTAAAACATCATCATTCATTCTAACACTTCCTAACACATTCTAACACATTCTAACACATTCTAACACATGAAGCTACATAATTTTTATGACCTCTAATTTCATTAAAATTTGAACAAAACTCTGCTATAATCATGAAAAGCCTTTGCCATAGAAAATCGTGCGCCGTTGTGGTATAAGATAACTCTATGAACATCATTGTCAATGTTGATAAGAATTGGGCAATCGGCAAGGGCGGTGCGCTGCTTTTTCCGATTGACGCTGACTTAAAGAACTTTAAAAGATTGACGCTCAACAAAATTGTGGTGATGGGGCGCAAGACGCTTGAGTCTTTGCCCGATGGCAAGTCGCTCAAAGACAGGCGCAACATCGTGCTGTCAAAGACTTTGCCCGAAACTGAAGGGCTGCATGTCTGCCGCTCAACCGAAGAATTGCAGCAACTTCTTGCTTCGCAAGACTTTGCGGACATGACCAGCGACGATGTATTCATAATCGGCGGCGCGGCGGTTTATGCACAACTGCTGCCGCTCTGCACCACGGCGTACATCACAAAAGTTGAGGCAACAGCGCAAAACGCAGACGCATTTTTCCCCAACCTTGACAAGATGCCCGAATGGCGCATAACCGAAACTTCTGAGCTTTTTCAAGACAAAGAGAAGTACCGCTTTGTTACATACAAGCGGCAGCCGCAAGACTGAACAAAATTGAACAGACAGCAGTATAAGGAGAACCGGCTGATGAAAAAGACATATATCACGACAATGCCCGACCATATAGGCGCATTTCTCAAGGCAAGCGAATGTTTTGCGGCGCTGGGCATAAACATTACGCGCGTCAGCTATAACAAGGCGGTTGATTCGCACACGCTTTTTATAGACGCAGAAGGTTCGCCTGAACAGCTTGAAAAAGCAAACATTGAGCTTGAAAAAATCGGCTACCTTCAGACTGACAAAAACGAAAACAGCATTGTCTTGATTGAGTTTATGCTCCGCGATGTTCCGGGCAGCGTAACAAAAATTCTGCGCCGTATTCATAATTATCAGCTGAATATTTCATACATAAGCTCGCAAGAAAACGGCTCGGCTTATCAGGCTTTTAAGATGGGCTTGTTCGTTGACAACGCAGGGCGGCTCAAGCAGTTTCTTGAAGAGGCACAGCAAATCTGCCCTGTGCGCGTGCTTGACTACAATCATTCTGAGCGCGTCTTTGACAACAGCATTTTCTACCAGTCTTTCGTTTCTGGGCTGATGCAGCTTACAGACTTGCCCGAAGAAAAGCGCGACACATTGCTCGTCAATTCCAACCTTGTAATGCAGATGCTTGACGAAAAGGGGCTTTCGCCGTTCAAGACTTTTGAGAGCATAAGCCGCTTTGCAGAGCTGCTTTCTGTTTGCCGCGGCCAAGCTTTTCAGCCCCGCATTACAAAGCACAAAATAACTGAAAAAACTGAAATTACGCTGATTGAGCCGCCGTGCGGCAGCAACACGGCAATTCTTCAGAGCAACGGCGAAACACTGTTCATAGATTGCGGCTACGCACTTTACCGCGACGAAATGGTTGCGCTTTTCCGCTCGCTGCTGCCAGATTACGACAAGCTAAAAAAGCGCATTTTTATCACACACGCCAATGTTGACCATTGCGGTCTATTGCCGCTTTTTGATGAAATTCTCACCACGAAAAAGACGAAAGAGTGCCTTGAGCTTGAATACAGCGGCAGCAATGGCTTCCGCGAGCAGAACCCGCTGCACAAGCCTTATGTGAACATCTGCAAGACGCTGACCTTTTATCAGCCGGTCAAGCCAGAGCTTGTAAACGCGCTTTGGGATGTGCAGGGCGAGCAGACAGACCCGCTTGAGCAGGCCGGTTTCTTCGATTTTGGCGAAATGCACTTTGAAGTTTATCAAGGCAAGGGCGGCCACCTGCCCGGCGAGACTGTGCTCATCGATTATGCGCACAACGTCGCGTTTACAGGCGACATCTACATCAATATACACGGCATGACGCGCGAACAAGCTGAATACAACAAATATGCGCCCGTGCTGATGACTTCAGTTGATACAGCCCCGGATTTGTG
>CADBUT010000140.1 GCA_902797925.1 uncultured Spirochaetaceae bacterium | reverse complement strand
TCTTTCAGCTCTTCATAGCTATGACCTTTTTTAAGGCTGTCAACATCCATAAGGCTCTGATAATAACGGCTGCGCTCGCGAAGTTCTTTGTAGAGAGTAGTTTGAATTTCTATGTCAAAATCGCGCTGAGTGTCTGCTGTGTGCACATCAAGCCGTATCGATTTGCCGTCTGGACCGGGCAGCATTGTTTTTTCGTATTCAGGATAAGTCAGACGTTCAATCTTGATGTCTAGAAGCAGTTCAAGAACACTCTTGCAAGTCTTTTTGTCTTCCATAACTTTTGCAAACATAAAGTTGTCTGAACACGTCAGCTCTTCAAAAGGCTTCGGCTGTATCAGTCTTTCCATGATATCAACTCCTTTACATGATTTACTTGTACTATCAGGAAAAAGTTTAAATTTTGGTCGTTTTTTGCGAAATTTCTGAAAGATTTTACAAATACGGGCTTTTTTGCTAAACTTTAATTTATGGAGCAAATTCTAATTATTGACGGAACGAACGACACTGCGGCGCAGAATCTGCTGGAAGAATCTGGTTTTGCTGTTACGGTTTTACGCAACGTAGCGCAGGCGGCAGAATGGCTTCAGCGCAACAAATGTTCGCTTATTATTTCTGAAACTAATTTTCAGGATCACACAGGCTTTTTTCTCGTCCGCTTTCTCCGTAAAAAGCTCGGTGACCTGCGCACTCCGTTTGTTTTTTTAAGCTCAAAGCGCAGCACTAAATATAAGGTTCACGGCTTAAAGAACGGAGCAAACGACTATATAACAAAACCCTTTGTCCACGAAGAATTTCTG
Organism: uncultured Spirochaetaceae bacterium; assembly: GCA_902797925.1. Taxonomy (GTDB): domain Bacteria; phylum Spirochaetota; class Spirochaetia; order Treponematales; family Treponemataceae; genus UBA1240. The sequence goes on along the minus strand of CADBUT010000140.1, from coordinate 1,729 downwards.
GCACGTGTCGCCGTTCAGTTGAGAACAGGCGCCCTACTTCAACGTTCACAAAAAAAGATTGACGATAACGGTCAGAAGGGGCTGAGTCCTGCTCTTGAGCTGAAAGAGCCTTATTCTTTCGGGCCTTTCACAATAAATTACCAGCAGGTTAAGCTTGAAAAGAACGGCAAAGCTGTAAATCTTACGCTTCAGGAATTCAAGATTTTGTGTTACTTAATAGAAAGATCTAATCAGGCTGTTAAGAAAGAAGAACTTCTTGACAATCTCTGGCAATATGATGCGGCGGTCGGTCTGCGCACTGTGTACACTCACCTTTCGTGGCTGCGCGACAAATTGCGCACAGACGAAAAACCCGGCGGCTATATCAAAACTGTCCGTCAGATTGGTTATATGTTCGTTCCAGAAGGAATTGATGATTAAAAGTGCGCGCGTCTTTGCGAGGAACAAAGTGACGAAGCAATCTACGCACTCGAGATTGCTTCGCCTTCGGCTCGCAATGACGGATGGTGTGACATCGGCTGCTTTTGGAGTTGATGCACAACGCGCGCGTCATTGCGAGGAGCAACGCGACGAAGCAATCTGCGCACAATTGGGTTTGGCTACTTATTATAATTCTATATTTAGGGGGATAAAATGAAAAAAATATCAGCATTTGTTGCAGTTTTTCTGAGTGCGTCAATTCTTTTTGCTTCCGGGGTCAAAGACCCGGATGCTGCGCCACTTGTTGTCGGAGCAACATCAAAGCCTCATGCAGAAATGCTTAAGGTAATAAGTTCAGACTTAGCCAGACATGGTATCACTCTTGAAATTGTTGAATCTGACAACTACGACCAGCTGAATGCAGACGTTGAGAACGGAAAACTTGACGCCAACTTTTTTCAGCATATTCCCTATATGGAAGAAGTCAACAAAGAAAAAGGCTTTCATCTGGTTAATGCCGGTGGAATTCATATTGAACCGATAGCACTTTACTCAAAGCGGCTTTCTTCTATAAGAGACCTTAGAACCGGAGCAACAATTGCAATTGCAAATGATACTTCAAACCGTACACGCTCCCTTCTGCTTTTGCAGTCTGCAGGTCTTATTCAGCTTAACCCTGAAGCCACCGGCAATCTTACAGTGTCTGACATTACAATCAATTTCAGGTCTATAAAATTTCTTGAAATTGAAGCTCCTTTTCTTGTTAATGCCCTTAATGATGTTGATGCCGTTGTTATCACAGGAAATTATGCCATTGCGGCAGGGCTTAGTGCAGGAAGAGACGGAATTATCGTAGAGCAGAAGAATATTCCTTATATAAATATTGTTACTGTAAAAGAAGGCAGTCAGAACGACCCGCGGATTATTGCGCTTGTTAAAGCGTTGCAGAGCAGAAAAATAAGAAGTTTTATTACTGAAAAGTACCCTTCCGGCGAAGTAATTGCCGCCTTCTAGCGAAAAGACTATGGCAAGTGCCAAACTGGTCACTGAGCGGTGTTTGGTGGGCGAAGTCGTGCCGGTCACTGAGCGAAGTCGAAGTGACCGACGATGTGCGCAATGCCCGCGGTGGGTTCGGCTACGCTCAACCACCAGTCTACGAGCAGACCCCGAAACAAGTTCGGGGCGACGAAAGTGCGGTTTTTAGCTGTTGCAGAGGGACAGAACCTTTGTCGGGCAGCCGTTTACGCAGTCGCCGCAGGCATTGCAGAGTGCATAATCTACCACAGGCAAGCCGTCTACAAGGTGAATG
>CADBUT010000139.1 GCA_902797925.1 uncultured Spirochaetaceae bacterium | reverse complement strand
GAGTTAATCTAGCGAAACGGCCAAGATTTGCCTTACGGCAAATCTTGTAACTGGTGCACAAGGTTCCGTTTTAGCTGATACACATAGACTGCCGGGTTTGCATTAAGCTTAATCTACGAAAAAGCTTTATCTGCAAACCCTGCAAGTTTCGTCTTGCGCCGAAACTTGAAAGCCGGTGTACAAAGACGGCGGGAAGCAGTGACTTGCGGACGCGGACTGCCTCATGGCTTTGCCATGCGAGCAGTCCGACGGACGCAAAGGAACGGATTTCCGCCAAGATATGTACATAAGCTAAAGAAATACGCATTGGGTGCTCTTTACATTGAAAGAAGTTTGTAGATTAAGCTGCTGCGAAAAGAGTGAATCTGCCTGAAAGTTGTAAGACTGTAAAAACATCAATTTTACAAATAGTTTAGGTTGCAAAATATGATTCTTCATTTATACTAGTAAAGTAAGTTTTTCTTGAAGCGTTTGCTCAAGAAAGCTTGATGATGTGCTTTATAGGAGGTTTACATGAATGTAACATTGAGCGCCGTAGGTTTTGATTTTCAGCAAGAGCAGCAGGACTTGATTAACAAGAAACTTGAAAGAATCAATTATGCTGACGATTTGATTGTGGATCTTCTTGTTCGTGTAAAAGACGATAAAAAAATCATTTTTGATGTTACTGCCAATTTCCGCTGGGGAGCTTCTGCTCACGTTTCTGCAGAAGACTACGATTTTGGTGCCGCATTGAACAAGACAATGGATATTCTTGATACGAAGGTCAAGAAAGAAAAAGATAAAATCCAGAAGAAATAGTGTTTTTCTTCCATAAAAATGAAAAGCCGGAAATCGGAAATGTGCCAGAATTTATGGTACATTACGGTTGCCGGCTTTTTTGTTTCGTTAATGTAATACTGGCAATGTTTTGTGATTGCAAATTCTCTTTTGAGCGTGTATATTCGTATGTATGGCTGAGAAGCGTTTTACCGTTTTAGATTTGCTTGATTTAGACTTAAAAGGACATAACTCTCTTAATCTTCATTGTGTCTGCGGACGAAGAGGCCTGACGCGTGAACTTACAGTTCCAGAAATCAACCGTCCTGGACTTGCGCTTTCGGGCTTTTTTGAATCTTTCGGTGCGCAGCGTGTTCAGCTTCTTGGGCGGGGCGAAGTTGCCTATCTTGCAAAGCTTATTGCAGAAAACAATCTTCAGACTTTGACGCAGCTTTTTGCTTACGAGAGTCCGTGCTGTATTTTTACGCACAACCTTGCGCCAGACCCGCATGTAATTGAACTTGCCGAAGAAGCCGGCTGCGCCATTCTTCAGACAGATTTGTCTTCAACTGAATTTTCGAGCAGGCTTCTGCGTGTGTTCTCGAACATTTTTGCACAGCACAAAACAATGCATGGCGTTCTTGTAGAAGTTTACGGTCTTGGTATTCTGATAATGGGCGATTCGGGTGTCGGCAAAAGCGAGACGGCTTTGGAGCTTGTTGAACGCGGCCACCGTCTTGTTGCTGATGACATTGTAGAAATCCGCTGTGTAAACGGTAACACGATTTTGGGGCAGGGTGCAAACCGCGTAATAAGCCACCACATGGAAATCCGCGGCCTCGGCATCATCAATATTTCGCAGCTTTACGGCATCGGCGCAATCCGCGAGCAGAAAGAAGTTCAGCTTGTCGTTAAGCTTGAAGAATGGAACTCGGCCAAGGTTTATGACCGCCTTGGAACGCAGCAGCTTTCAATCGATTTGCTCGGCGTAAAAGTTCCTCTGCTTGAAATTCCTGTAAAGCCCGGCCGGAATGTTCCAATTATTATTGAAACGGCGGCCATGAACGAGCGTCTTAAGGCAATGGGCTATTTTTCTGCTCGTGAATTTAATCAAAATGTATTAAAATGGATTGAAACGGATGCAGCACAAGCTGCCTATTATGGCAGCGACGATTCTTATTAATATCGGGGTTTAACTTATGGTTGAAAAAATAGTTACAGTACAGAACAGAGCGGGTATTCACGCCCGGCCGGCCGCACTTATTGCACAGACTGCGAACAAATTCGCTTCGGAAGTGCTTATCGAAAAAGATTCAGTAACTATTAATGCTAAGTCAATCATGGGTGTAATCACTATGGCTGCCTGCTATCAGACTGTGCTTACTGTGCGCGCTACCGGCTCAGACGAAGAAGCCGCTGTTGCCGCAATTCAGGCTTTGTTTGAAAACAAATTCGAAGAAGACTGATTCTGCCGTATAGAATATGAAAGCTTTAACAGAATGTCAGCAAGAATCATTGCGTTATATCCGCGATTATACTTTAGAAAATTCCCGTCCGCCAACAATCCGTGAAGTGGCAGAGCATTTTGGTGTTACGGTAAAAGCTGCTCAAGACCGCATAACTGCCCTGCGTAAAAAGAAGTTTCTTGCACCAAGTGATAATTGTTCAAGGTCTCTGCGTATACTTGTTGATATAGACGAAAAAGAAAAGGAAAATTCTGAAATGGTGTCTGTGCCGCTGCTTGGAACTATTGCAGTCGGCAAGCCTTTAATTTGTGCTGATAACACAGAAGGACGAATTTTTGTTCCAAGTTCTTTTTTGAGGAAAGATTCAGAATATTTTGCCTTAACCGTAAAAGGTGAGAGCATGAGCCAGGCAGGCATTCTTGACGGCGATACAGCTTTGATACAGCAGTGCGAGACGGCTGAAGACGGTGAAATTATTGTTGTGCTGCTTGATGATACGATAACGTTAAAGCGCTATTTTAAAGAGCCGTCGCGCATCCGGCTTCAGTCAGAAAATCCTGATTTTAAGCCTATTTATTGTCAGGATGTGCGCATTTTAGGCAGACTTTCTACTATAATTAGGATTTACTGATGGCTGCACCGCTTTATCTTTTTACAGGCCCAGAAGCAGGAGAGCGAAGTGATGCTGTAAATGAGCTGTTCAGAATGTATGAAAAAAAGCTCGGAACAGTTGAGCTTCACCGCTTTTATGCATCAGAAACAAGTATCGCTGATGTTATTTCCCTGCTGATGAACGGCTCGCTTTTTGCTTCTTTTAGATTTGTCGTTTTAAATAATGCTGAAGCTGTAAAAAAGAAAGAAGATATTGAACTTATTTCTGAGTGGCTTGCCTCTAATGACGGAAATTCTGCACTGGTTCTGCTTTCTGATGAAATTTCAGTTGAAAAGAAACTTGAAAACCTTGTACCCAAAGAGAACAAAAAAATCTTCTGGGAACTTTTTCAGGATAAAAAAGAATCGTGGGTGCGCTCGCTTTTTCAGCACAACGGTTTCCGTATAACAGATGATGCAATTGAAGCCGTTCTTGAGCTTTGCGAGAACGATACTGCTTCTTTAAAACGCGAATGCGGGCGCTTTTTTGTCTGTTTTGAAAAAGATCATGTGATATCCGCCGGCGATGTCGAAAATCTTCTTTCGCATAACCGCGAAGAAAATGCTTTTACGCTTTTTGACGCAATGACAGAGCAGTGCCCGCCGGCAGAGCGGCTTGAAAATTCGCTTGATATTCTTCAGAAAATCAGATTGTCTAAAGAATCTGATGCTATAAAAATAATTGCAGGCTTAACTTACAGTTATAGAAAACTTTTGACGTGGATTTCACTTGCCGAGAACGGCGTTTATGATAATTTTCAGCTTAAAATCAAAGGTTTTGGCAGTAAAAAAATGCAGGACGAATACCGCCGCGCCGCCCGTTTGTGGAACAAAGACGACACTGCACAGATTCTTGCACTGCTTGCAAAGACAGATATTTCGCTGCGTTCTGGCGGCGCTGCCTTTGAGGACACGCTTCTGCAGATGCTGGTTTATTCGATCGTTATAAAGAATGGCGCACCAGTAGAAGCTTATGAGGATTCATTTGCTTTTTAAGCCGGCGCTCTTTAGAAGATAAATTTCAGCTTAAGTTTTACAAATCAAGCTTGTTGAGCAAATCTCTTAGAACTGTTATTTCTTCTTTTGTCATTGTTACGCCTTTGCCCATTTTCTGGTGGTCAGGCGACCAGCTTCTTATGTCATATTTTGCAGGTCTGTCGCCCCAAGAAACTGTGTTCAACTCGGTTTTCCAGCCTGCTTTTGATTCAGAAAGAACACCGAATGAGTCAATAATTTTGAATGAAAAATCGTCAGCCATTTTTTTACCGCCTTTTTTACGGAATGTTTGAAATAATTATAGCATGTTCTGGCTATTTTTGTTAAAAAAACGGAAAATTTAGAGTGATATGCCTTTACCGAATTTTTGAAGGTACAGGAATAATGCTGTGCTTGTTAATGCATGTGTGTATTGTCCGTGGCCCATTTTTTTGAAGGTTTCTTCAACCGGTTCTAATATGCAGCTGACAAATTCGTCTTTATCAAGATTTTGAGAGCCTGTGTTTGTTAAATTTTCAGCTGCATAAAAATGAATGTTGTTATGCATAATTGCAGGATTGGGGTTTACTGTGCCTAAATGCGTAAGTTTTTGTGCCGAATAGCCTGTCTCTTCAAGCAGTTCGCGGGCAGCACCTTTTTCTGCCTCTTCGCCGTCGTTGATTCCTCCGCCGGGGAATTCTATACTCAGGCTTTTTGCGCCGTGCCGCCATTGTTTAACGAGCACAAAATATTTTTTTCCGTCTTTTTCGAGCACAGGAACTGTCATGACCCAGTCTCTTGTTTCAAGTACTATATATTCTCCGCTTTTATTTTCAGGTGATATACTATGTGTTTGTGTTACGTCAAAAATCCGTGTTTTGAGCAGTACGTTTTGTGATGTTTCTTGCCAAATTAGATGTTCATCTTCTGTGTGCATATGTTTTCCTTTTGACAGATTGTTTGATTGGTTTTATTCTATATTTAGCTGAAATGGAAGTAAAGCGTTTTTGTGTTTTTATGATTTTCTGTTATTTTGTAAAATCATTTTTACGTTTTTTGCCGGGAGGTTTTTATGGCTGTTATTACAATTTCAAGACAAGTTGCCGCATTGGGTGACGAGATTAGTGCTGTTCTTGCAGAAAAGCTCGGATATAAATTCATTGACAGAAAATTTATTGAGAGAAAGCTTATAGAATTGGGGTTTTCTGCTGAAAAATTGAAAAAATACGATGAAAGAAAGCCGGGCTTTTTTGCTGCGCTTGCCAAAGATAGAGATGAATATCTTAATTATTTG
>CADBUT010000138.1 GCA_902797925.1 uncultured Spirochaetaceae bacterium | reverse complement strand
TTTGATGCAAGATAAAGCTTTCTTGCTACAATAAACGTTATGCGCCTCGGATAGAACGCACGGATTGCAAACACATAATCGTAAAGGCTGTGGTGGTTTCCCACAATGATATACGGCGGCTTGATTTTTACAAGCTCTTCGCGCACCTTGCTGCCGTGCACCTCTCTTCCGTCAGGCATTCTGTATGTGAAAAGAACCCGCCTTTTTGCAAAAGACAAGAATGAAACAATAAAACCGAAAAGATAATAGATAAAAGGATTTGGACGTTTTGTTTTTCTTCTTCTTTTCATAAACAGATACCTTCAACAAATATGAAATAACGGAACCTCTAAAAACTTCAGTTTTTAGAGGTAACTTTGAAAATGCGATGTTGTAAATCGCGCCATTATAGCGATTTACAACTCGGCGGCAATCTCTAAAAAGTCACGATAGTGAGTTTTTAGAGATGCCATTAATTCTCTATAAAAAAATCTAAATCGTCAAGTAAAAAATTTTAGGCGGCGCTTTTCTAGAGCTTTACAAAAGCGGCGCGAAAATTTTGAACAGACTCCGCACAAGCCGCTTGGCGACATTTGTCTGGCTCAAATATTCGGGCGTAATCTCGCGGCAGACGTCAAGTGTATTCAGAAAATCGGCTTTTATGTCCTTTATAACCGAAGAATTGTAAAGCCACACGCCGCATTCAAAATGATGGTAAAGACTTCTGTAATCCATGTTGAATGTGCCGACTGTCGCGGTTAAATCGTCTGACACCATATTCTTGGCGTGCATAAAGCCCGGCGTGTACTCGTAAATACGCACACCGCCGGCAACAAGCTCGTAATAATAAGAACGCGTCATTTCGTGCACAAGCCATTTATCAGGAATGAACGGCGTAATTATTCGCACGTCGACATTCCGTTTTGCGGCAAGGCACAGCGCTGTAGAAAGCTCGTTATCAATTATAAGATACGGCGTCGTTATATAAAGATATTCCGCGCTCTGGTTGATTATGTTCAAGAAAACCTGCTCGCCGGTCAGTTCGTCGTCAAGCGGCGAATCAACATAAGGCTGAACGAAAGCACCGCCCATAAAATTTGCGGAAAGCGGCGGTACAGAATTTGCGTCAGAGCCGCCGTCAGTTTCAGGCCTGAAAGCATTGTAGTCATCATCTGAATTTCGGTACAAGTTCCACAGTTCAAGAAATGCAAGCGTAAAGCTGAATGCAGCCCTGCCATTCAGCATTATTGCGCTGTCTTTCCAGTGGCCGAAGCGGTTTACGCAGTTTATGTATTCGTCTGCAAGGTTTATTCCGCCGGTAAATGCGGTGTGCCCGTCGATAACGCAGATTTTTCTGTGGTCACGGTTGTGCAGAATTGTGCGCAGCGCAGGGCGGTACGGGTTGAACGAAACGCACGGAATGCCAGACTTGCTCAATTTTTCAGCATAACCGTATGGCAGCGTGGCAACGCTTCCGACATCATCGTAAATTACGCGCACATCTACGCCGTCATCGATTTTGCTGTGCAGGATATCAAGAATTGTATTCCACATAATTCCATGCTGAATAATGAAATACTCTATAAAAATGTATTTTTCCGCTTTTTTAAGCTCCTGAACAAGCATCTCAAAAAAACTTTCGCCTGAACTGAAATACTGCGTGGTTTCTTCTTCGTAAAGCGGAATTGCGGTAGCATTCGTTATGTAAAAAGATTGGGAAGCACCATGAATGTCAATTTTTTCAAGCTTGTCAATGGCGGAATCTTCTGTTTCGTAGATTCTGCTTGTGCGCTCGACGTGTTTCAGCAAGACAGCCTGCTCTTTGCGGCGAAGCTTTGCCGAACCGAAAACGATGTACAGCATACAGCCGAAAACCGGCACAAGTGCAATCAGCAGTGCCCACGGCAGTTTTACGGTCGGGTTTGTATGCTTGTTGATTATACCGAGTATCATCACAAAGCCCAAAAGCCAGAAAATAGCTGAAATGAATGCGTAGTTGCGGCTCAAATAAAAGACGCTGAGCAACATAACAAAAAGCTGAATCAAAATGAGCACGGAAACAACTGAAAACCGGCTCATCAATAATTTCAACAGCTTACGCATACACACCCCGAAACACTACAAAACTTTATACATATTATAATGTCGGAAATAATCGGGGTATGCAAAAGCGGTTACGCGCACAGCTTGAACACGCGGCGCTTTAAACAAAAAAAGCC
>CADBUT010000137.1 GCA_902797925.1 uncultured Spirochaetaceae bacterium | reverse complement strand
GCATTAAATGTCGGGTCATGCTCGTTGAGGTAAGCGCGGATTTTTGCCTTTGCCTTCGAGGTCTTTACCACGTTCAGCTGATTTACGGTCGGATGCGCGGAAGGGCTTGTCAAAACTTCGATTGTCTGCGTGTTTTCAAGAGGCGTACCGAGCGCGATAATCTGGCCGTCTGCCTTCGCACCGGTTATCTTTTCGCCAATAGCTGAATGAATTGCGTAAGCAAAATCAATTGCACATGCACCGGCCGGCAGTTCAATTACATCGCCGTTGGGTGTGAACACAAAAACCGAATTGCCGAGCAGCTCTCCCTTGATGGCGGCAAAAAACTCACGCTGAGTTTCTTCAGCCGTGTCTTGAGCCGCTGCCTTAGCAAGCGTCTTCATTTTATTGACGACATCAAGGCTTGAAGCGGAAACCGCATCTTTGTTTGTGCCTTTCTTGTAAAGCCAGTGGCTCGCCACGCCGTTTTCAGCCGTGTCATGCATTTTGAAAGTTCTAATCTGAATTTCAAGCGGCTTGCCGTTGCATTCTACGGTTGTGTGCAGAGACTGGTAGCCGTTGCTTTTCGGGTTTGCAATATAGTCTTTGAAGCGGCCGTCAACGGGCTTCCACAAATTATGCACAAGCCCCACAAGCGTGTAGCACTGAACAGTGTTGCTGCACAAAATCCGTATTGCAAGCAAGTCAAAAAGCTCGTCCGCGCTTTTGTTGCGCTTTCGCATTTTCTGGTAAATCGAATAAAAGTGCTTTGCCCTGCCCTTTACCACGACTTCGATTCCGGCTTTTTTAGCTTCTTCTTCAATTTTGGCGACTGCCGTGTTTATGTATTCGGCGCGCTCGTCTTTTTTTAGCGAAACAATCTTCTTTATATGTGCAAAAATTTCAGGGTTTGAAAATTTCAGGCTCAAGTCTTCAAGCTCATCTTTAACAGATGAAATGCCGAGCCTGTTTGCAATCGGTGCCCAAATGCCGATTGCTTCGTAAGCGGTTTTGCGCTGTTTTTCAACGTCAACGCCTTTGAGGTTGCGCATTCGGTCAAGCTTGTCTGCAAGCTTTACGATGATTGTTCTGATGTCGTTTACAAGCGCAAAAATCATCTTGCGGATTGAATCTGCCTGCTGCTGCGTCTTGCACTTCATTGTGAGCTTTGAAATTACGGCAGATTCATCTAAAAGCAGAAGCACGGTTTTCCCGAATTTCTGCCCGACTTCGGCGCGTTCTTTTTCGTCAAATTTGATGTTATGCAGCGCACCCGCAACGCATGTCGGTGCGTCCATGTTCAGCTGAAGCAGAATGTCTGCAACCCTCAGCTGATGAGAAATTTCGATGTTTGCTTTTTTTGCTTCGGGCAGCGCTTCTATAAAAGAAGCTGCTTCTTTTATAGCGTTTGCCGCAGATTCTGTCCGTGCGCTTACGGTTTCCGTGCTTGCGTTACTCGTGGCTGCCCTCCTAAATCGTCGAAAGTCTGAACATCAGCAAAACCGGCTTCTTTTAAAAGCGCGGCTGTCTCTGCCGCATTGTATTCGCCTGTTTCGATGAGTAGTATACCGTTTTTATCAAGCGCTTGCCATACCTCTGGAATAAGCTTTCTGATTATATCAAGCCCGTCTGCGCCGCCGTCAAGCGCAAGGCGCGGTTCGCTCCGCCCGTCTTGCAGAAGCTCGTCCGTTATGCGGCTCGGCACATAAGGCGGGTTAGACAAAATAAGGTCAAACTTCGCTGCGCTGTCAGAACTGCCGTCAGTTTGCGCTTTTCCGCTTCCGCTCAGCAGCGGCTCAAGCAAATCGCCCTGAACAAAACTGATATTTTCCGCATTGTTGCCGAGAATTGTGCTTGCGTTGCGTTTTGCTACATCAAGCGCGTCTTTTGAAATGTCGGTCAGCGTAAAATTGAGCTTTTCAAGCGGCAAATTTTGTTCAAGCGCTTCCTGCAAAACGCTAATGCCGATGCAGCCCGAACCTGAGCAGACATCTGCAAGGCGCAGCGTTTTTTCTGGGTTAAGCTTAAAAAAGTCTGAAACATGCTTTGCCGCAAGCTCAACAAGCAATTCTGTGTCGGGCTTTGGTATAAGCACGGCCGGAGAAACTTCAAAAGTGCTTTTCCAAAAATCCTTGCGGCCTGTCAGATAAGCCACAGGCATTCCGTCTGCGCGCTTAAAAAGCAGTTTCGCAAATGCCGCCGTGTCTTCCGCTGAAACTTTGTCTTCGGCGCGAACAAGCAGCTCGTTTTTCTGGCAGCCAAGAACATGTGCAATCAAAAGCGAAGAATCAAGTTCCGGCGTGGCCGTGCTTGCGCTTCTAAGCTCGGCTGCACCCCACGCGCGCAACGCAAAGACTGTGCCGGGCTTCTGCAACGATTTTTTCAGAACGTCAAAATACGGCGGCCATGTCGTTTCAAAGGGCATAAAATTGCCCTGCTGCCAGAGATTCAGAACCTCTTCAAGCGTGCACCATTTTGCTTCGCAGACTTCTTCCGGCTGCAAGATTGGCATTAGTTCAGGTTTGCCCGAAACGTTGTCAAATTCAAAGAGCCAGCAGTCAAGAAAGAATGAAGGATTTTCCGGCTCTGGCGGCACGAACCTATATGAAAAAAGCAGAGTGCTTTGCGCATCATCTGCTTTTATTCCGAGTTCTTCGTTTAATTCGCGCAGCGCGGCGGCTTTGCTTGATTCGCCTGCTTTTGCTGAACCGCCTGTCGGCTGCCACCAGCCGCCCCAGAAAATTTGCGGCACACGCCTTGAAACAAGCAGCTTGCCGTCGCTTTTTCTTCTGACCCAGGCGTGTATAATCAGGTGATAGTCTGTTTTGTCTATGGTTGAGCCGCGCACGGCCGTTCTGTTCTGCGGTTTGCGCACGCGGTCAAAGATATCCCACAATTCCATAAATTATGAAAGTGCAGAGCCGTCAGCCTTGAGCAGCGCCTCTTTGTTATAGATGCAGAGCGCGTCAATCAGCTCGTCAAGCTGGCCTTGCATAACCTGGTCAAGCTTGTAAAGCGTAAGGTTGATGCGGTGGTCTGTAAGTCTGTTCTGCGGAAAGTTGTACGTGCGTATGCGCTCGCTTCTGTCGCCAGAACCGACCATATTGCGCCTTGCGGCGGCACGTTCCGCATTTTTCTTAGATTCTTCAAGGTCAAAAAGACGCGCGCGAAGAACACGCCAAGCCTTTGCCTTGTTCTTAATCTGGCTTTTTTC
>CADBUT010000136.1 GCA_902797925.1 uncultured Spirochaetaceae bacterium | reverse complement strand
TAGTTTATCAGCGCATTCCTTTGTCATACGGAATGCCTTCGGCTTTCGGTGCTTTTGAATGCTTTGACGTAAACGCAAGCACGATAAGCGAAATAATATACGGAAGCATATTATAGACTGTGCCCGGCAAATTCAAGGCTTTAAGCACATCGTAGCCGGTGTAGACATTTGAAAGCGCACGGAAGAAGCCGAAAAGCAACGCCGCAAGCGCAATCCGTGTAGGCTTCCACTGGCCGAAAATCATAACGGCAAGCGCAAGAAAGCCGAAGCCCGCCACGCCGTTTTCAAACTTCCACTGGCTTACACCGGCGGTAATATAAGCTGTACCGCCCAAGCCGCCGAGCGCCCCGGAAATCAGCACACCGGCGTAGCGCATCTTGTAAACGTTTATGCCCACAGAATCTGCGGCCTGCGGGTGTTCGCCGCAAGCGATGAGCCGCAAGCCGAATTTCGTCTTATAAAGCGCAAGATAAGCCGCAACGAGCGCAATCACCGAAATTACGATGAACCAGTTGAATTCGTAGCTGCCAATGTGAATTATAAGCGCGTTCTTCTGGTCAATGTACTTTACTGTTGAAGAAACGTCGTCGGGGTTGCGGCTCATGTTTATTGCGCGCACAACAACTGTTGCAACAGCCGTGCCGAGCAAGTTCATCGCCGTGCCGACCAGCGTCTGGTCTGCGCTAAACTTAATCGACGCAACCGCAAGCATCAGCGAATAAATCATGCCCGACAAAATGCTCACCAGAAGCACTGTAAGTATAATCACCGGATAAGGCGTTGAAGGGCTGAGCATGTTCATCGCCAAAGCACCGCCCAGCGCACCAATGACCATGATTCCTTCAAGTCCGATGTTGATAATTCCCGAATGTTCGCTGAAACAGCCGCCCAACGCAACAAGCAGAAGCACGGCCGCAAAAATCAATGTATATTGTATCAAAAGCATAAAAATCTCCTATTCAGTGTCGCCCGCATTTGCGTTCGCGGTTTCTTTTTCTTTTTTAGCCAGAATATTGTTGAGCACCATCTTCAAGAAAAGCACAAAACCGCAAAGATAAATGATTATTGAAGAAATCAAGTCTGAAATCTGCGAAGAATAAACTGATTTGTTGATGAGCGTTCCGCCGTCTGTTATATGCTGAATAAAATAAGACGAAAAAATCGCACCAATCGGGTGAAGACCGCCCAAAAACGCCGCCGCAATTCCGTTAAAGCCCATCGCAGGCAAGTTTGTACTTGAGCAAGACCACTGCTCGAAGCCGCTCAAATAATAAAAAGCCGCACCCATTCCGGCAAGGCCGCCCGCAATCGCCATCGTTACGATGATGTTGCGGTTTTCGTTCATGCCGCAATATTTGGCGGCGTGCTTATTCAAGCCGGTGGCTTTCAGCTCATAGCCGAATTTTGTCTTGTCGAGCAAAATCCAAATTATCACTGCCATAATCACGGCAAGAAAAATTGCAACCGTAACGTATTTGTTTTTGCCGAAAAGTTTGCCCAAGCCGAGCGTCGGCAGCGCGCCTTTCGGGTTGGTGTTCAAAAGCGCAACAACATGCGGGCTTGTCGGCTCTTTAACCGGAGAAAGCAGCATGTTCACGCAATAAAGCGAAATCCAGTTGAGCATTATGCAAGAGATTACCTCATTCACGTTACACTTTGCCTTTAAAAAGCCCGAAATTGAGCCAAGAACAGCACCGGCAAGCACCGCCATGGCAAGGCACACATACCACGGCGCACCAAGCTTCAGTGCAAAGTACATTGCGACGCCTGCACCGGCAACATATTGCCCGGCAGCCCCGATATTGAAAAGCCCTGTCTTGTAAGCGAACAAAACCGAAAGAGAGCACATCAGAAGCGGCGCAGTCTTTACAAGCGTTGTGCCCAGAGCGCGCTTTGTCATTGCCGCCTTTGAATACCAGAAATAGTTCTTTATGATTACGCTTATGGCTTTTCCTGCTTCGTTCGGGTTGATTATCAAAAGAACGATAAAACCGATTAAAAGCCCTGCAAAAATGCAGAACAAAGACGTAAGCACCGACTGCACAAGCGGAATCTTTAAAAACTGCTTTTTTTCAGCCTGATTATTCATTTGCTGCCACCTCTCTTGCGTTCTGCCGTTTTGCACCTGCCATATAAAGGCCGAGCTCTTCCTGCGTAATTGAATCCGACTTGAATTCGCCGGTAATTTCGCCTTCAAACATTACAAGAATTCTGTCGCTTACGTTCATTACTTCGCTCAATTCAAAGCTGACAAGCAGCACCGCCTTTCCGGCATCGCGCTGCGCGACAAGCTGCTTGTGAATATATTCGATTGCACCGACATCAAGGCCGCGCGTAGGCTGAACCGCTATGAGCAGTTCTGGGTTCTTGTCGATTTCTCTTGCGATAATAGCTTTCTGCTGGTTTCCGCCCGACATGCTGCGCGCCTTTGTTACCGCGCCCTGCCCCGAACGTATGTCATACTGCTTTATAAGCTTTTCTGCATAAGCGCGTATTGACTTGCGCTTTAAGAAGCCGGCCTTGTTCGTGAATTCATCTTCGAAATAGCGTTCAAGTATGATGTTGTCTTCAAGCGTATAATCAAGCACAAGCCCGTATTTGTGCCGGTCTTCTGGAATGTGGCTCATGCCGAGAATTGAGCGCTTGCGTATCGGCATATCTGAAATGTCTTTGCCGCACAAAGAGATAGAGCCGCTCTTTATAGGCGAAAGCCCCGTAAGGCCGTGCACAAATTCTGTCTGACCGTTTCCGTCAATTCCAGCAATAGCAACTATTTCACCGCGCCGCACTTGCAGGCTGACGTTGTTCACCGCGTTTTTGTGGTGGTGCGGCCCGGCAACGCACATATCTTTAACGTCAAGAATCACTTCGCCAAGTTCGGCCGGCTTTTTGTCAACCTCAAATTTGACTTGCCGCCCGACCATCATGCTCGAAAGCTCTTCGGCGGTTGTGTCTTTGATGTTGACCGTGCCGATATATTTGCCCTTGCGCAGAACGGAACAGCGGTCTGCCACGCTCAAGATTTCCTGAAGCTTGTGCGAAATAAACAAGATACTTTTGCCTTCTTTCGCAAGGTTGCGCATAATTTCCATCAGCTCGTTTATTTCCTGCGGCGTAAGCACGGCCGTAGGCTCATCAAAAATGAGAATATCGTTGTCGCGGTAGAGCATCTTCAAAATTTCGGTGCGCTGCTGCATTCCCACAGTTATGTCTTCAATTATGGCGTCGGGGTCAACTTTAAGATTGTACTTTTCAGACAATGCAACAACTTTTTTGCGCGCTTCGTCTTTCTGCAAGAAGCCGCCTTTAGTTTCTTCTACGCCCAGAATGATGTTGTCTAAAACCGAAAAACATTCAACAAGCTTGAAATGCTGATGAACCATGCCGATTCCGAGCGCGTTCGCGTCGTTCGGGTCTTTTATATGAACTTCTTTGCCGTCCTTGAGGATTTTTCCCTCTTCTGCCTGATAAAGCCCGAAGAGAACGCTCATCAGCGTTGATTTGCCCGCTCCGTTTTCGCCAAGCAAGGCATGAATCTCGCCTTTTTTAAGCTGAATAGTAACATTCTCGTTTGCAATGATTCCCGGAAATTTTTTGGTTATTCCGAGCATTTCAATGGCATAGTTTTCGCCCATTTACGCCCCCTTTGAGAACAACAAAGATTTTATGCTGACATGCGCAAATCTTTCAGCTGAATCTGTATGCGCCCAGAGAAAGCCATATAAATTCAGCTGAAAAATCTGACGGTGCCGAAACCTCAAGAAAACTGCCAAAAAAAAGGTTCTCTCAAAAGATTATACTCTTCAAGAGAACCTTTTTGCAAAAAAATTTAACAGAATCTCAAATTATTTGATGTTTCCGTAATAGTTTACTCTGACAGCTACATCAGGCTCTTTGTCGATAGCATCAGAAACTGTGATTTTGCCGTTGTACATATCTTGTACAAGCTGATTGTAGTCATCCTGACCGAAATCTCCGCCCCAAGATGTTGATTCAGGCAAGCCTACGTAGTTCTTTGCAGGGTCTTCTGAAACAAGGCCGAGTGTTTCAATCTTTCCGGCGTACTTTTCCCAGTTGCCGTTAAGAATTGTCTCTGTAAGAAGTGTGTTTACTGTAGCAGCAAGGCCCTTCATTGCAGATGTAACTGTGATGCCAGCTTCGTAAGCGTCAATTGTCGGCTTCTGGTCAACGTCAACGCCGATAATCTTTTTGCCCGGCACTTTCTTTGCAGCTTCTGCCGCAGAAGTGTAAATGCCGCCGCCGCAAGCAAATACAACTTCAACTTTCTTGTCTTTGTACCATGTGTCCATGTAAGCGGTGATGTCTGCATCGCCGTAGAACTGGTTTCCGTAAACGTATTCGATTGTTACTTCATGTTCGCACTTAAGCTCTTTAGCAGCGTCGCTTGCACCCTGAACATAACCGTAACCGTAGCGGATAACAGCCGGAACAGCCATACCGCCGAGGAAGCCGAGGTGTCTGAAACCGAGCTTTACAGCTGCATAACCAGCCATGTAACCGGCGAGTTCCTCTTTGTAGATTGCGCAGTAAACTGTCTTTGTATTGTAGTAGTCGCCTACATTGTATTTAGAAGGATTGTAGTCATAGTTCGGGATTGCGGCGGCAAGAATGTCACCGGCTGCAACGTCCAATGCGATGAACTTAACATCATCATAGTTTGGTGAAACTTCAACGATTGTGCCGGCAAATGCGTAGCCCGGGCAGAGAATTACGTTGAAACCTTCAGCGATTGCCTGTTCAATTGCAGAAACGCGGTCAGATGTTGAGTCTGAAGCAGGTCTGAAATATTTATAGTCAATATTGTTTGCGCTACAGAATTTCTTTCCGGCTTCGTATGTAATCTGGTTGAAAGATTCGTCTGTAATGTCGCCATAGTCTGTAACCATTGCAACTTTATACTTAGCGTCTTCTTTCTTATCAGATTTGCCTGATTTTGCAGATTCAGTTTTACCGGCTGATTTCTCTACTTTTGCAGCAGATCCAGATTCGCCGTTGCTGCCAGCAGCGCCTTTTCCTTTTTTTGAGCACGAAATGAATGACATCATTGCAAGTGCACAACACAAAACAAATAAAATCTTCTTCATAAAGATTGCCTCCGTATCGCTCAATTATAACTGCAAGCACAATATAATTCAAGGAAATCTCTAAAAACTTAAGTTTTTGGCGCGGCACAACGCCTGCTTTTTACTTTTTTTGTGTTGCCCACAATTTGACAAGCTCCACAAGCACTTCTTCTGCGCAGACCATTTGCGAAAGAGAAGCCCATTCACTTTTTGAGTGGAAATTGTGCCCGCCGGTAAAGACGTTAGGCGTTGGCAGCCCAAGCTCTGTAAGACGCGAACCGTCTGTGCCGCCACGTATCGGCATGAGTTTCGGCTCAATGCCGGTTTTGAGCAGCGCCTCTTTCAAGATTTCTGCAACGAGCGGCTTTTTCTGAATTTTTTGGAACATGTTGAGATATTGCTGCGTAACCTTAACTTCTGCGCTTCCGCCCGGATATTGAGAAGCGGCAGCGGCGGCAAGCTGCTTTACCGTGCTTATGCGCCGTTCCATTCCGTCTGTTTCAAAGTCGCGCAAGAACAGCACAACTTTTGCGCTTTCAATGTGACCGGAAATTTCCATCGGCGCATAAAAGCCTTGCCGCCCGTCTGTAGTTTCGGGGCGTTCGCACGGCGGCAGCATCTGCACAAAAGAAGAAGCCATGCTTATGGCGTTTACCATGTCCGGGCGCGCTGTACCGGTGTGCATTGCCCTGCCCTTAAACTCGATTTCGGCTTTATAAGCATTAAAACATTCAATTTCGATTTCACCTGCATGGCCGCCGTCAAAAGTGTAGCACTGCTTTGAGTGAAACCACTCAAGAGGAACATTGTCCATGCCGTGCCCGGTCTCTTCATCTGGAGAAAAGACAATTTCAAGCTCGCCATGCGGAATGTTGCCCGAAATGATTTCGGCAATGCCTGTCATGATTATCGCGATTCCGGCTTTATCGTCTGCACCGAGCAATGTTGTGCCGTCGCTTGTGATTATCGTGTCGCCGGCTGATTCGGCGAGAAATTTGTCTTTTTCGGGGTCTAAAACAGTGCCGCCGTTCAAGCTGATGCTGCTGCCGTCATAGTTCTTGTGAACTTGCGGCTGCACATTTCTTCCGTCAACTTCGTCTACAGTGTCCATGTGCGCAAGAAAGCAGACAGACGGCACTTTTTCAAGCCCGGCCGTAGCAGGAATTCTTGCGCAGACGTAGGCGTGTTCCGTAACAGTTACGTCTGAAACGCCTATTGATTTAAGCTCTTCTTCAAGCAGCTTGGCAAAAAACCACTGCTGCTCTGTCGAAGGCTGAACACCGTTGTCAGCCGCAACAGAATCGCTCGTAGTCCAATTTGAAACATAAGACAAAAACCGCTTGAGCAATGCATCAGCGGCATTTGCCTTTGAAAGATGGTTCGTAAAATTCATGCCTTAAAGATAAGCGATTTTGCAAAAATTGGCAAACCCGAAGCTTCTGCATTTGCACGCACGGCGTTAAACTGAATCAGCTTCGGTGTTTTCGGGAGCTTTTTTCGGCGTACTTGCAGGCTTTTTCTTTTCGGGCTGAATCATGCCGAAAAGACGGCCGCAGATTCCGGCAAGAAGGTGCACAATTTCAGAATTGCCGCCGCCTATGCGGCTTATGCCCTGCCCGATATACAGCAGCAGAAGCAGCACGCACGAAACAGGCACAGTCTGCTTCTTGATGCTCATGTACACGGTCAGCAGAATCATCATAAAGGCGATGCAGCTTGCGCCGCACAAAGGCTGCTGCAAAAAGCAGACGCCGAGCACGCCGCTTACGAACGCGCAAACCGTAAACATAAGAAGCAGCATTTTTGAGCCGTAAAGCTTTTCAAGCTGCGGTCCTAAAAGCAGGATAAAGCTCAAGTCGCGCACAAGGTTAATCCACTTGCGCTGCCCGAATATATGGAAGAAAAGGCGCAGATAATGCACAGGGTTCCGGAAATTGAACGCACCCGCACCGGCTTTAAAAGCGGCAGGCGCAGAGAAAAAGCCGAGCAGCCCTTCTGCGCCGCGGCTTTCCGCAATTGAATTCAGCACCATTATCAAAATGGAAAAGCCCGCAAAAACAATTACAAGCGGCGAATCAAACGAAAAGCTGATTACTTTTTCCTTTTTGCGTGTTGCCATAAAATCCTCCACATGCTTTTGATTATTTTCGGCTATGATATGCACAAGCACGCATAAAAAATCTATGCAGTTTTGGTTTTTCGGTTTACATCTGTAATGCCCATAAGCAGATTCGGAACATATAAATCCT
>CADBUT010000135.1 GCA_902797925.1 uncultured Spirochaetaceae bacterium | reverse complement strand
TTCGTCTACATTGTGTTCTGTCCGGCTTATGCCGAGGCTTTCTTCGGGGCAGATTACGAACACACTGCCCTGCGCCTCTCTTTCAAAAACATAAGCTGTCTGGGCGTTATAAGCTTCAGGACGGTTTTTCATCGCCTTGTACAATTCAGGATATTTTGCAAAAAGCGGCTTCATCAAAAACTGAATGCGGCTCTGCTCTTTTCTGTAATCGCGCGGCTGCGTCAGAATAACAACATTCTTGTCATATCCGATTTGCTCAAAATATTTCAGCGGAATCGAATCAGTTATGCCGCCGTCAAGATATTTGTGGCCGTCTATGCAGACAGGCTTTGAAACGAGCGGCATAGAGGCAGAAGCTCTCATCCATTCAAGCTCGGCGAATTCGCCGTCTTTCATTTTAAAATAGACAGGCTTGCCGCTTTCTATGTCTGTAACAACAAGATAAAACTCAAGAGGGTTTTCTCTGAACGTCTTTCTGTCGAACACATCAAGCTCATCCGGCAGCTGCCTGTAGCAGAAATCTGCATTATAAAGATTGCCTGTCTTTATAAGCGAGCGGAAACTGCAATAGCGCGGGTCTTTGGCAAAGCGCAGGTTGTAGCGGATTGCACGCCCAATCTGCTTTGACTTTAAGTTGCAGCCGAAAGTTGCGCCAGCACTTACACCGATTGCGCCGTCAAATTCAATGCCCTGCTCCATAAAGACATCAAGCACGCCGCATGTGAACATTCCGCGCATTGCGCCGCCTTCTAAAACGAGCCCTCTCATGTTGTCTTTTTCCTGCTTATTTTCTTCCCAGCTGTGTGTACGGAACAATGTCATAGCCCGCGGTCAGAATGGCACAGATAAGCTCGTCCAGATAATCATAAAGATAGTCGCTTCTTGTACCGTTGCGTATACCAGTCTGAATCGAAATTGTCGCACCGTCTTTAAGCTGACTTACAATCCATGAGGCAAGCTCGCATGAGCTTTTGTAATGACCGGGCATATCATGAGCCATTTCAACTGTAACCCAGTCGGCAGGTGCAATGCCCTGTCTAACAAATTCATAGCCGGCTCTCTGCCCTGCCGAATTGATTATTTCATTTGTAATGTATTCAGGTGTATGCCACACAGGCGACATGTCAGTTCCGGTTAAATTGAAAAATTCGTCCTCATTGCGGGCAAGCCCCTGCATGATAAAGTTCTCGTCAACAGCGTAGCCGCTTGAAGCCAAATCCATTGTCGTAAAGAAAAGCGAGCCGCACTGATGACCGGCAGCTACAATTTCCTGTACGCCTGTAGGAAAGCGCCGCATGAATTCGCCGTTTATGAAGAACGTGCCCTTAACCTTGTTGTGGGCAAGAGTTGCAAGAATTTGTGTCAGACCGTCCGCGCTGTCAGAAGCGTCAAATGCTAGAGCTACAACAGGCTTTTTCACGGAAAATGAACCTGGTGCACCGGATTTCGGTTCTTTCAGCAGAGGTCTTGTATAACTCTGACCTGAAACCGACCGCACATAAATAGCGTTCTCGTAATATCCGTTTCTGCTGTCATCGATAAACACGCGCACATTTTCGTTCTGCAAAGAAGGCTTCCGCTCAATCTGCTCGTTTGCTATACGCCACAAGCCTGTAGACTGGTTGAAGCTCAAAACTCTGCCGCCAGCTTCAGCAAGTACGTTCTGACCGTTCGCGCTGAAACCGAATTTGCGCGCGCTTGAAAGAAAGAGCACATGCTGAACTTTTGTGTTTATGTTCCAGCTTCTTATAGTCTCGTCTCCGCCGACGAAAAGTGCCTCATTATTAGCCCAAAGATATTGATGAACTTTTTCTTCTTTATAAGCTTCAAGCGGCGTCCAGGTCTTTGAGTCATAAACGTAAAGTGAACCGCCCGAACAGAAAGAAAATTTCTTGCCGTCTGGTGAAAGTGCCGGTTTTGAAGAATCAAGCGGAATCAGCAGAGACGAAATGTCGTAGCCGATGCGGCCCGTCGTTTTTGTGCGGCCTTTGAGCATACCGAAAGCCAGTGTCGCAAGTTTTCCGCGGTAAAGCTGCTCAACCCAGATTACAGGCAGATTTTCTGCTGTCCAGAAGACATCTACAGAAACAGCCTGAGCAGGCAGACTTACATAAGGCGCAACAAAAGCCGTTTTACCGCCGACTGCGCTTTTCAAATCGTACATCCACAAATTTGCGTTGTTCTGCACGTAAAGCACAGTTGAGCCTGTGTTGTTGAGCCAGAATTTATCGCGCTGCGGGTCAAATTCAGCAGGCAGATAGCCTATGCGTTTGCCTGCGCCTACAACAGACGAATAAAGCGAGCGCGTATAAAGCTCGTTTTTCGGAATGCTGAACAAATCGCGGCCACTTGCAAAAACGAGCGAGCCGTTCAAGCTCCAGTACACACTGTTTATAGTGCCTTTTCCAAGTGTTCTGTATTTTTCATCAATTTGGGTCTTCTGAAAGAACATTGAAGGTTCTGCAAAGAAGACTTTGTCATCTTTCTGATAAACAAAAAAAGAACTGTCCTTTGCCCATTTTGCAGGAACAGTCTGTGTGTCATAAGGCAGATTTTCCAAAAGAATTGCCTGAATATCATTCTGCTCGTCAACAAGAAGCAGTTCTGCTCTTGCAACATCAGTCTTGCGCAAATACAAACTCCAGTTTCCGTCCGGGCTTGCAAGATGAATGTCCGGCGGATTGTAGACGAGCGGTTCACCTTTGTCAAAAATCGGAGTTACAGAAGACCAGACAAGCGCATGATTTTCTGCCGAAAAACGCGCTGTACCGAACCAGTTTCTGATTTGCAGCGTTGCGCCGTTCTCAAGCAGCTCCATTCTTTCGGGGAAGCATGAAAGAATCTGAACGCGGCTGCCGTCTGTTGAAGACTGAAAAAGTGCCTCGTAATGCGGATTCCAAGGATTGTCGGCAGAAACCGTAAAGAGCAATGTATTCTGACTGTTTAAATCCACTGACGAAAAATGAACTGCTCCAAAAATCATAGACGGAAGCAGAACACAAATTAACAGCGAACCAAATATTTTTTTCATAAAATCTCCGTTAAACCAATTAAAAAAGTGGCGCAGCTTAAGAAACTACTGGCGGCACTCTTCAAGCATCTTTGACAAATCGTTTTCAAGCTGATTCAGCGAATACTCAATCTTGAAAATCCGCTGCTCGCGCACGTCATCTGCAATACATTCAATATATTCGTACAAAGGTTTTTCTTTTGTTTCAGGCTTTGAAGCCATAACTTCTTTGCCGCACCAAGGGCAGTAAACAAATGAGTTTTCTATTGTTCTGCCGCAGCAGCAGCACACATTCTGTATTTTCATTATTTCAGTACCTCAAACGGATTAATAAGCTTATTATTCTTATAAACAGTAAAATGGAGGTGCGGGCCGGTTGAATACCCGGTATTTCCTACAAGACCAATTTTTGTTCCCTGCGTAACTTTCTGTCCCTGCTTTGCACTTGCTGAATACAAATGAGCATACAGTGTCTGATAGCCGTCTGCATGGCTGATGATTATGTAATTTCCATAGACATTTGACCATGAAACAGTTTTTACAGTTCCGTCTGCTGAAGCGTAGACAGGAGTCTTCATTGGAACAGCCATATCAATGCCTGTATGAAACGAGCTGACACCTGTAAAAGGATCTGCACGTTTGCCGTAATTTGAAGAAAGACGCCAGTTTGCCTTGATCGGGTACATAAAAAGTTCACCCAAAGCTTTTTTGAGGTCATTGGCAGACATCTTTGCGCCCGGAATGAAAATCTTCTGTCCTGATTTAAGCACAGAAGAAGTAAGATCATTCACATCAAGCAGCTTTTCTACACTGACATCATATTTGCGGCTTACACTTTCAAGACTGTCACCGTCTGCAACTGTATAATTCATTCCATCTATAGAAGGAATAATTAAACGCTGGCCGGCCTGAAGTCGGCGTACATTCGAAATATTATTTACAGCAATCAATGTTGAGACATTTGTCAATCCCGCATTCTTGCTGATTGAAGTTATGTTATCATTCGGTTTTACGATATATGTTGAAAATGTTACCGGCTCTGTATAAACCATTGCCTCACTTGGTACGGCAGAGAGAATGTCTCCGTCAGCATCGACAGACTCTGATGCAGGAGGCGTAAAAATAAAATTCAGCATTGCTTCGTCAACAAGACTGGCATCTTTTTCAGACAACGAATTCATTGAAACCGGCTCAAACATATAATTGTCAATCATGTCAAGAACAGGTGCACTAAAATATACAGAAGTTCCTATAACAATAAGAGCTAACATTGCGAAAAAAATGAGTTTTGCGTTTGCACCTACAGCGACAACGGCTTCGACAATAATTTTTGACAACGGTTTTGCAGAAACACGTCCAGGAACAGGAACTGCAAATGTATCTGTAAAGACATTTGTGTTTCCTGCATAGAGCGGTGAATTATAAATAGGAGCACTAAATGCTGTTGTATAATTTGTATAAGAAGAATCTGATTTTGACTGAACAGAATGATTCTTTGCAGGTCTTTTATTTTTAAATGATGGAGACATCTGCAATCTTTGAGTTATATCATTCTGCGGTTTGTAAAAAGAGAAAATTTCCATATCAAATATATCGACATAGAAAGTTTCAATTATTAGAATGTTCGTGTATGAATCGTAAATTTCGTTTTGTTCTTTTAGGCATTTGTATAGGTGTTTTTCTTAAGCTTTTTATAATTGATATTCTGAAAGTTGAAGGCCTCTCTATGAGCCCAACTTTAAAACCGGGAAGCCACTTAATAGAAAACAAACTTGCTTATGGAATTATAAACCCCTTAGGTTCATCTTTTTTAGTACAATGGTCAAAACCAAAAACCGATGATATTGTTCTATACTATTATAATAATCATATTGTAGTAAAACGCTGTGTTGCTTTAGAAAACGAACCGCTGGAAATTATTGCAGATTCGGAGTATATTTTAAAGGTGAATCAAAAAAATATTCCTTTGACAGAACAACAGTATCTCAATTTAAAAGGCATTACCAAAGTACCCGAAGGAAGAATACTTGCAGTAGGTGATAATTATTCAGAATCAATTGATTCACGTGATTACGGTTTTGTATCAACTGCAAATGTTCTAGGAAAAGCACTATGGAAATGAATAATTTCTATTCGCGCGGCAGACTTATCTTTTTTGCAGTTATAATAGGGCTGCTCATTTTCGGCATCTTGTGTTCATACGCTAATTTGATGTTCAAGCCGGAAGCCCAGGTTTTGCCTAAAACAATGATCCGTGAGCGCGGCTCTATTCTCGACAGAAACGGAAAAGTGCTTGCAATTCAGACTACTGTATATAATCTGTCTGTAACACCGTCAGCTATAAAAAAGGAAAACATACCTGTGCTTGCCGCCGCTTTAGGTCCTATAATCGGTATTGAGCCGGCACAAATTGAACAGCAGATAAAAGAAGCACCTAGCGATTTTCTCTATCTTAAAAAGCGTATAAACCAGAGCGAGCACGATGATATTCAGGCTGTAGTAGCCGCAAACAATCTGCGAGGCTTAAGGCTTGAAAAAGCCATTGCACGCTCTTATCCGGAAAATTCTCTGGCAGCACAGATTATCGGCTTTATGGGCAACGACGGTAAAGGTCTTGCCGGAATTGAATACTCTTTTCAGAATGAACTTGCACCGCCAGACGACCCCACAAAGATAAACACCTACGGCAACAGCATAATGCTCACAATTGATGCAGGACTTCAGTATAAACTTGAGCAGCTTGCAAAAGAATCTATGGAAAGAACACAGGCTGAAAGCATGATGCTTATTGCAGCAGAAGCCAAGACCGGCGAGATTCTTTCTTATATAAGCTACCCTTCCCCGAATTTGAACACTTACGGTTCTGCAACAGCAGAAGAAAAAAAGGACAGACCTGCAAAATACATGTATGAACCGGGTTCGGTTTTCAAGATTTTCTCTGTTGCTTCATTTATAGATGCAGGTGTTATAAGTGAAAACGACGTTTTTGTATGTGACGGTGTTTTTGAAGTCAAGACAACAAACGGCGAGCTTGTCCGCATAAAGTGTCTTGACCATCACGGACCGCTCACAGCAAGACAGGCACTGCAATATTCGTGCAACGATGCAATTGCCCAGATGAGCCAGAAAATAAACTCAGAGTTTTTCCTTCAGCAGATTCACAATTTTGGATTCGGCTCAAAAACAGGCATTGAGCTTCCAAGTGAGGAAAAGGGACTTGTAAAAGACACAACTGACAGCAGCTGGTCAGGCCGTTCAAAGCCGACAATTGCAATGGGTCAGGAAATCAGTGTGACTGCACTTCAGATGGTTCAGGCGGCTTCTGCCATTGCAAACGGCGGAAAACCGGTTCAGCTTTCTGTAGTTTCAAAAATTCTTAATAAAGACGACAAAGTCATATATCAGCATGTTCCTGAATTCAAAAAGCAGGTTATCAAAAAATCTACAGCTGACTACGTTTTAAGCTGTATGGAAACTACTGCAAGAATCGGTACAGGTGCAAAAGCAAACGTCGGTGATATTGCCATCGGTGTAAAAACAGGTACTGCCCAGATGGCAGATACAGAGAACGGCGGCTACAGCGACAAAGACTTTCTTTCAAGCTGTATGGCTATTTTCCCGATTGAGAATCCTGAAATTATTCTGTACATCGTTATTACAAAAGCCAAGGGCGAAACCTACGGCGGCCGAATTGTTGCGCCGGTAATTCAAGACGCGGCAAACACTATTATTGATTATCTTGGAATGCAGCGTGACAGAGCTATCAGTGTAACTCATTCCGGCAAAATAACAATTCCGCAGACTAAGCCTATAGTTATTAAAAGCTATGTACCTGACTTTACAGGTTACCCGAAGCGTATGCTGACACCTTTGTTGAACCGTACAGACATCAAGTTTGTCATTAAAGGTGACGGCTGGGTTGTTTCGCAGAATCCGGAGCCGGGTACACCAGTTACGGAGAATATGATAATTGAACTCACTCTTGAATAGCAACCGCGCACTTTTTGAGAAACGCTTTCCGCAGCTTGCAGAACAATACAGACCGCTTTTTGATTCGCCTGTTTTACCGCCTGACGTGGAAATTATAACCGGCAGAAACGGCCAGGTTTCTGCAACATACAAGGGCTTAAGTCTTCATTCAGCATATAACCCAGAGAGAGAAGCGCAAAAGCTTATTTCAGAAGAAGAGGCTCGCAAGGCAGACGCCGGTGTCTTTTTGGGTTTCGGGCTTGGTTACGGTGCAGCTGCATTTGCAAAAGAATATGCGTCAAAAACGCTTATCTTAATTGAATGTAATCCTGAATGGTTTCTGCTTGCGCTTTCTGCAATTGATTTTACACCCGTTTTTGAGCACCAGAGCCTTGTTCTTCTGGTTGGCGCACCGCAGCAGACAATCATTTCAGTTTTAGAAAAGATAGGTCTGCAAAACTGCTGC
>CADBUT010000134.1 GCA_902797925.1 uncultured Spirochaetaceae bacterium | reverse complement strand
TTGTGTCCTTCAAGTCAATCGGCTCAAAAGCATCAGCCAGAGGCGCGCATACAGCCTTTGGATTGCCGTCTACTACAGTAACGCGCCAGCCTAATTTTTTTGCGCTTTCAATTGCGGGCTTCTGCATGAAACCGGCTCCAAGCATAAGCAGATGATGTTTTTTCATTTTATAAGTCCTTCACTTTGACGCAGTAAATTTCAAAAGTATCGCCTAAAGCAGCGGCAGAGCTGTAAAAAGAGAGCAGCCTGTACATAAAGCCTTTTGTCTTATATTCATGCTTTTCGTAATACGGAAACCGCTCCGGGTGCTGCCCTGTTGAGACAATTTTTTCGACTTTAAAGCCGAATTTTCTAAGAATTGAGTTACACAATTCAGGCTGCCAGAGCGAATAATGGTCTACAGGGCTTTGCGTCAGAAATTTTTCTTTATTGAATTTTGCCGAAACACCGGAAGCAGACGGCGTTGAAAAAGCGAAAATTCCGCCTTTTTTAAGCAGTCTGTTCACCTTTTTCAAGACAGGCGCAAGATTCTGAAAATGTTCTATGACGTACCACATCGTAAGCGCGTCAAATTTTTCAGTTTCAAATTCTTTTGCAGTGTCTATATCCGGAAAAGCCGCCTTACATGCTTTGTACTGCAATGTATCAGCAACATATTCTACAGCTTCTTCCGAAATGTCTGTGCCGAATACGTTCCATCCGGCATCATGCGCAGCAGACAAAAACGGTCCGTAAGCGCAGCCCACATCAAGAACCGACGGAAAAATTGTCCTAGCTTTTCTGCCGCTGTAAAGCCTCTGCTTCCAGAAAAGCCCGTCAATTATGCCGCACCGTCTAACGCCCTGCGATTTTATCGACGAAAAATCTTCAAGATAGGTTTTGCCGTATTGCTTTTTATAGTCATCAAAAAAATAAGAAGCCAAATACTGTTTTTTTTCGTCCACAGACCAGCTTAAATAAAGCATTCCGCAAGAAGAACATTTTCTTACAGTTCTGTTTTCAAGACGGATTACAACTTCGTCAGGGCTTTTTCTTTTATGTTTTTCATCGGAACAGATAGGACAGCCGATTTTTTCACCTGAAGCAAGCTTGTTTATAAAATCTGCAAGATTTTGATTTTCACTTTCACGCAAAGCAACCATTTCCTTTGACTTT
The DNA here is from genome assembly GCA_902797925.1 of uncultured Spirochaetaceae bacterium. Classification (GTDB taxonomy): domain Bacteria; phylum Spirochaetota; class Spirochaetia; order Treponematales; family Treponemataceae; genus UBA1240. The sequence goes on along the minus strand of CADBUT010000134.1, from coordinate 2,467 downwards.
GGAAACAGTTTCTGTAAGTTTTGCAGCAGTTTTTTCACTTTTTCAGTGTTCAGTTCATTTTTTAACAAGACTGAAAAACCAAAATTGCGCGCCAAATCAATATGAAGCTGGCTTGTACCGAGTAAAAGCACAGCGCACTGCGCTGCAACAGCTTCGAAAGCAGTAAAACCGTAATGTGTTACAACCAAATCAAATGTATAAAGCCGCTCGCGCAGATTTGGTGAAAACTCTATATAGCGCACGCCATGAATCTGCTCCAGATTCTCTCTGCTGGCAACAAGTGCGGTTACGCTGCAGCCGTTCTCTGCAAAAGCTTTTGCCACTGGAATTGTAAGTCCGGCAGGGTCTTCGCCGCCGACTGCGACAAGCACTTTTTCAATTGTCTTAGGCATAGAGCTTCTGCGTTTTTCAGGAAGCGGAATAAAACCGCTGCAAGTCATGTTTGCCTTGCGTTTATACTGAAAAGCAGGAATTATATCCAGAATGTAGTCGCAATATTCAGTGAATAAAGAACCCTCATCAATTGAAACAAGCGGTGCAATCGAAGAAAAGAGCCTTATCTCATCTTTTTCAAGCGAAAAAGCGTCCGTTACAACAAGGCTGTATTCACCATTTATGCTTTCTAAGTCTTTTTTGATTGAATAAGCCGGAACATCCTGCAAAAGCTCATCTAAGCCGGGCAAATCTGCGTTTTCCGGTATGTACAAATCTGCCAGGATGTCTTTCATAAGACTTATGCAGCGTCTTAAATGACCAGTACCGTGCCCTTTTTTTACAGACGGAACAAGCAGAATCTTTTTCTGTGATTTTTCTGCTGCTTTTATGATTTTTTCAGCTTCGGCAGGACTTTCAAGTTTTTCTGCAATAAACTGAGCGCGTCTATAGTCTTCGGCTGTGTCTATAGTTGTTCTAAGCTGTGGATAAAACCACTGCTCAGGCGCCTTTTCAAAAACAGCATTGAAAACGTCTTTATGATTATAAAGCGCCGGTCCTACATGCTCGTGGTCATAAGGGTCTTGTGTAAGTTTTTCAGCCTTCAGCAAAGAGTGCGCATTAAAAATTTCGACACCGCTTCCATGAGGCAAACCTGAATAGGTAAAATAGTCGCATTTCAATTCTGAAAATCTTGAAATTGTAGCAGATGCAGCCTCGTAAAACAAAAACGGATTGTCGCCTGTCACTCTGAGAACGGTATCAGCTTCAGTCTGTTCGATTAACATACAGAAGCGCCGCAACACATCGTCTTTTGGGCCTGCAAAACATTCAAAGCCGTTTTCTTCAGCAACGGGTTTTAACCTTGCTTCGGAATCATAATCTGTAGCAAGAAAGTACCTGTCAGCCTTAACCTTCTTCATTGCAGCAAAAACCCATGCAAGCACAGGTTTTCCGCCAAGAGGAAGCAGCGCTTTTTCAGGCAAACGTGTAGAAGAGAGTCTGCTTTGAATAACCAGAACCGTCATACAAGACTTCCCCACGTATCAATAAAAATTTTGGAATCATTCTTAAAACGGTATTTGTTCTTTTCTATCCAGGAACGCGCATCGTTAAAGTCGCGTATTGCATCAAAAAGTCCGAAATGTGCTTTCGAAATGTATTTGAACATCTTTTTACGCGGCAAATCGGCGTGATCCATCTTAAAAATCGGTGCAATATTCTTTAAGAAAAATCTTAAATAAGAGAAATCTCTCGTTGTGTCTTCTGGAATAACTTCTTCCTGATATTCAATCTTGAAAAGGCTTGCAAGCCGGATTTCTTCACCCCAAAGCCATGCTCTGAAAGAAAAATCCAAATTCTGCCAGTAGCTGTTCTTTATTGTGTAGTCAAAGCCGCCGAGCTGCTTGAATTTTTCGCAGTGATACAAGCCGATAAAATCAAACGGATAAAGTGTCGGGGCTTTGTCTTTGTATGTCATACAAGGATTTACGGTGAAAATATTACCCGGCATAGAAGGAACCATCTGAACAGGAAGATCCTGACGGCTTACGGTTGACAAAAACGGAACCTGACACAAAATCTGTTCAGAGATTACCTTCTCGACAAATCTCCGCGAAAGATTATCGCCTTTTATCGAGGTATCATTCCACAGAACAAGCGCGTATTCGGTGTCAACTTCACTTACAGCCATGTTTATAAGGTCGCCGACAGTAACTTTTTCAAGCGGAACAAGAAATTTCACAAACGGATATGTCTTTGTCAGATTTTCAAGCTCGTAATCGTTGCCGGCCTGCTCGACAAAAATAATCTGTCTGAAATTGAAATTCTGCAGACGCTGAAAAATCTGGCTTCTATATTGCCGCGCACCGCGGTTTATAATAACAATCGAAATAGGCAGACACTGCTCAAGCGGAGCAGCAAATTCAGAACCGCCGATAACGGTGCGCTGAATCTGACGCTGATTAAAAATTAAAGGTATAGTATTCATCACAGTTCTTACATAATCCTCTGTATTCTTGATTGATATGACATT
>CADBUT010000133.1 GCA_902797925.1 uncultured Spirochaetaceae bacterium | reverse complement strand
TCTATTAGGTCAAAAGTCGAGTTTTGCGCCGTTATTATTAATTTAGCAAGAATTTGTCATTGTCGGGTGTGACCCAACAATCTTTGTTTGCAGATGCGTTGTTAAAAGATTCACGCGTCACGCGCGGAAATGACATGTACAATCAATCAGGCGACAGTCACTGTACAACTTCATTTCAGCCTTCATTCAGGGTTTGCAGATTATGCGCGTTTTCTGATAGAATGTGCTTATGCAGAATAAGGCGCAGACAATTCCGGTTATCGAATTCAAAGATTTTTCTTACAAATATAGAACGCAAAGCGAGCCGACGCTAAAGAACATCAGCCTTGCGATAAACAAAGGCGAAAAGGTGCTCATCATCGGCAGTTCAGGCTCCGGCAAATCGACGATTGCAAAATGCATAAACGGGCTTATTCCTTCGAGCTACCCGGGCAAAATTAGCGGAAGCCTTTCGGTTTGCGGCTTAAACCCGGAAAAAGAGGGCATTTTCGGCATGTCAAAGCATGTCGGCACTGTGCTGCAGGACACAGACGGTCAGTTTATTGGCTTGACCGTGGCCGAAGACATTGCGTTTGCGCTTGAAAACGACGATGTGCCTTTTGACGAAATGCACAAAAAAGTTGACGAAGCCGCTGAAATCGTGGACGTGAAGAAGCTGCTCAAGTCTGTGCCGGGCGCATTGAGCGGCGGCCAGAAGCAGCGCGTTTCTCTTGCGGGCATTCTTGTGGACGATGTGGAAATTCTTTTGTTTGACGAACCGCTTGCGAACCTTGACCCGGCAGCCGGCAAGCGCATAATTTCTTTAATAGAAGAAATCAACAAAAACAAAGAAAAAACCGTAATCATAATCGAGCACAGGCTTGAAGACGTGCTCTACAAAGACGTTGACAGAATTATCATTGTAGAAGACGGCCAGATTGCGGCAGACGAAACGCCCGATAAGCTTCTCTGCACAGACTTGTTCAGAGAGAAGGGCATTCGCGAGCCGCTTTATATTGCCGCGCTGAAACACGCTGGCTGCAAGCTCAAACCAGAAGACAAGCCCATGCACATTGAAACGATGAACGTTGCGCCGTATAAGGCGGAGCTTCTAAGCTGGTTCAAAAAAATAGAGATTGTGCCGCCTGTTCCGCAAACTGAAAAGGTGCTGGAGCTTAGAAACGTCTGCTTCAAGTATGATGCGGAAAGGCCTTACACAGTTGAGAATATCAATTTCAGCATAAACCGCGGCGAGATGGTCAGTATTGTCGGCACGAACGGCGCAGGCAAGTCGACGATTGCTTCTTTAATCTGCGGCTTCAACAGGCAGAACGAAGGTCAGATTTTTGTGAACGGCGAAGAAATTTCAAGTCTTTCGATAAAGCAGCGCGGCGAAAAAATCGGCTTTGTAATGCAGAACCAGAATCAGATGATTTCAAAGTCTATAATTTTTGACGAAGTTGCGCTCGGCTTAAAGGTGCGCAACGTGCCGAAAGACGAAATCAAAGAGCGCGTCAACAATGCGCTGAAAATCTGCGGCATGTATCCTTACAGAAACTGGCCGATAAGCGCAATCAGCTTTGGCCAGAAAAAGCGCGTGACAATCGCCTCAATTCTGGTGATGAACCCGGAAATCATCATTCTTGACGAGCCGACAGCCGGACAAGACTACGCGCATTACACCGAAATTATGGAATTCTTGCGCAAGCTGAACCGCGAACAGAATCTGACGATTCTGATGATAACGCACGACATGCATCTGATGCTTGAATACACAGACCGTTCAATCGTAGTTTCAGACGGGCACATAATAGCAGACGGAAAAAGCTCCGTGATTTTGACAGACGAGGCGATAACCGAAGCCGCCAGCCTTAAAAAGACAAGCCTCTACGATTTGTCTGTAAAATGCGGCATAGAAAAGCCCGATGAGCTTGTCGACAGGTTCATTCATTTTGAGCGCGAACTTAGAGGTGCGTTATGAGCCGGATTATAACTTATAAGGAAAAGAACTGCTTCATTCACCGCTTGTGCGGCCTTACAAAGCTTATCTTTTTTTTGATGTGGACTCTTGTGACGATGCTGACCTATGACACGCGCGTTCTGGCTGTCATGGTTTGCGCGAGCATTGTCATTTTCAGTCTTTCAAAAACTGAATGGAAGCAAGTGCGTTCGGTTTTTCTGTTTATCATGTTTTTTCTTCTGCTGAATGTAACGGCGATTTTTCTGTTTTCGCCTTACGAAGGCTGCAAGATTTACGGCTCAAGAACAGACTTGCTGCATATTGCCGGAAATTACACTTTTACGGCTGAGCAGCTTTTCTATGAGCTGAACGTAATTCTCAAATATTTTACGATTGTGCCTTCGGTGTTCATGTTCATCACGTCGACCAACCCAAGCGAATTTGCGGCATCGCTCAACAGAATAGGGCTGCCGTATACGATATGCTACTCTGTGGCGATTGCGCTGCGTTACATTCCGGATGTTCAGTCTGATTTTAATAGAATAAAAAATGCGCAAGAAGCGCGCGGCATCGAAATGTCGGGCAAGGCGAATATTTTTTCAAGGCTGAAAAATATGTCGGCAATCTTGTTCCCGCTGATTTTTACGAGCATGGAACGGATTGATTCGATAAGTAGCGCGATGGAGCTGCGCGGCTTCGGCAAGAACAAGAAGCGCACCTGGTATTCGGGCAAGAAGCTTACGAAAGCAGATATTCTGATTATTGCAGGAATTACCGCCGTATCTGCCGCCGCGCTGTTCATAACCTACCGCGACGGCTCAAGGTTCTATAACCCGTTTAATTAGCGGAGTTGTCTGGGCACACCCGACAACCTTTTGTGGCAAGATTGCCCAGTCACGCCGGGCAATGACACAGCTGGCAAAGCTTGTGCGCGGTCACAGAGCGTCGGTTGGTGAGCGTAGTCGAACCAAGTCGAAGTGACCGAAACAGTGGAAAAGTCTCTGTGTGCGGTGGTTTCGACTCCGCTCAACCACCGCGCTCCAGTCCGCGGTTGGTGAGCTTGTCGAACCACAGCAACCGTGCGCCCCACCTGTCATTGCCGTACTTGATACGGCAATCTATATTAGCAGTTTGTGCACCAGCTGCATCGATTATTTATGGTTCAATCTCCAGTTGATTGTCTTCTGAAGATATTCAACATATTCGTCGTCTTTGCACATTGTCTTGCCGATGGCGTTAGAAAGCTTGGCAACAGGCCGCTCGTTACATTCAGAGACCTTCATAACAATGTTCAGCGGCTCAACGTCGGTGTCGTTCGAGATATATGTGCCGATGCCGAAAGCAACTTTGATTCTGTCGTGGAATTTTGCATACAAAGCCGAGGCGCGCTCAAAATCGAGGCTGTCGCTGAAAAGCAAAGTCTTGTTCTTTGGGTTTACGCGCTCATCTTTGTATTTATTATAGAAGTTTTCGTAATGTTTTATCCATGCTTCGCCCCATTCGTAAGGGTCGCCCGAATCGTGGCGCAC
>CADBUT010000132.1 GCA_902797925.1 uncultured Spirochaetaceae bacterium | reverse complement strand
TTTGCAGAAACTTGAGAGATTGGTGCAAAAGTCCACATTGTTGGTCATTTCGACTTGGTTCGGCTCCGCTCACCAACCAACGCTCAATGACCAGATTAATCTACAAAAGCGGAGTTCAATCTATAAAAAGATTGCTGCTCCGGGGTTATTAGGGGCGCGAAGCAAGCCCCTAATCGGTGCCGGAAAAGGATGGGGTTGAAGGGGAAGGAAAAACCGTGCTTCCGAATTAAGGGTTTTGCCTTCCCCTTCAAAATAAAAAAACAATTTTGAGAATTCCGCAACCCCATGTTATACTGTTTCTATGGCTGAGAAACGAGGCAACAATAAGCTTACGCGGTTTCAAAGAAAACTGAAGCGTGCTTTCACTAATCCATTCACTTACATTGGCATAATCATTTTCATCTCAATCTGCATAGCCACATACGTTGTGGGGGTTACAGAAACCAAAACAGACAGCGGCATTACAGGTTGGTTTGACACCATTTGGCATACAATCGTGGCTGTTTCGGCTGCTTACTTCGATTATTACGTAAAGTCCATTCCGGGCCGCATGGCATCGCTTGTGCTGCTGCTGTTCGGCATGATTGTATTCAGCTTTATCACCGGTAAAATCACATCCGGGTTCATGAACATCTTAATGAAAGGCAATAAGGGGTTAAAAAAACTGAGAGGTATGAAAGGTCATTTTATTATTTGCGGCTGGCGGCCTGGTTTTGACAAGATTTTGGAGACAGTCCTTAAATCGAATCCGGATATTTCTTCTGACATGGTTATTCTGGTGAACGAAGCACCTGCCGAGCAGATTGAGCAGCTCCGTTCTTCGATTGACTTTAAGGATATCAACTATATTGCCGGAGATTTTTCTGATGCGGCAACACTCAAGCGTGCGTTCATTGAAACAGCCGAGCGCGTGCTCATAATTTCAGATGCTTCAAAGACGCAGTCTGAGCTTGAAACAGACTCGCAGACTGTTCTTGCCGCGCTTACGATGCGCAACCTGAACCCTACCCTCTATATTGCAGCTGAAATTATCGACAGAAAGTTTGAAGAGCATCTTACGCTTGCAAGCTGCAACGAAATTATCCTTATTCAAGAATATGAGCACAGCCTGCTTGCAACAGCTTCGAGCGGCTTGGGCTACAGCAACGTAATCAAGTCTTTGATTGCAGATGACGCTGAATCAGGCATTATCATCAAGAATATACCAGAATCTTTTGTGGGCAAGGCTTACAAAGAGCTTCTTGATTTCGTCTCAAAAGATACAAGCGAAGTGCTCGTTGGGCTTCTGCTTAACACAGAAAGGGTTAATCTTAAAAAGAAGAGCAGCGCCGAGCAGAGCGCGGAACAAAAAGAGTCTGAGCCTTATAAATACAACACGCCGCTCCTTACGCCGCGTGAAGATTTTATCATTCCGAAACATGCAAAATCCATTCTGATTTGTGCAAATCATTAGGAGCGCTGAAGTATGGAGAAAAAGAAGAAAGGACGAAAAAAGGCTTCGCTGTTCAGGCGCATAAAGCTTGCTTTCAGCGACCCTATTACGCTGATTTGCATCGGAATCGTTATATTAATCATAATCGGGTGTGTTGTAATTTATCACACAGAGACTAAAACAGGCAGCGGCATTGAAACTAAATTCGACACGTTCTGGTTCATGTGCGTGGCTGTTTTTGCAAACTACTTTGAATTTGTCTGCGAGTCTTTGCCCGGCCGCATGGCTGGCTGGACGATGCTTATGACTGGTTTGGTGCTTTTCGGCTGTATCACGGCTAAAATTGCATCATGGTTTCTTGATATTCAAATGAAAAACGACAAGGGGTTGAAAAAACTTAACGCTATGAAAGGACACTTTTTATTATGCGGCTGGAGACCCGGCTTTGAAGATATTATTGACAATGTTTTGATTTCCAATCCGGATATTTCGCCGGATTTGATTGTTCTGATTAATGAAGCGCCCGAACAGATGGAGCAGCTCAGGGCACAGCCGCGCTTCAAAGAGCTTAACTACGTTGCCGGCGACTTTACAGATGAAACTGTCTTGAACCGCGCTTTCATCCATACGGCAACGCGCGCGCTTGTAATTTCAGACAAATCCAAGAAGTACTCTAACCTTGAAATAGACTCGCGCACTGTTCTTGCCGTGCTTACAATGGAAAGCATGAACCGCGGCATTTACGTTGCCGCCGAGCTGATAAGCGAAAAATTTGAGAAGCATCTTAAGATGGCGCACTGCGACGAGATTATCTTGACACAGGAATATGAGCGGAGCCTTCTTGCAACAGCTTCAAGCGGCATGGGCTACAGCAACGTAATCCGCGCGCTTATAAGCAATGACGCAGATTCTGGCATCTTAATCGGCGACATTCCTACAAGCTTTATTGGAAAGACTTACAAGGATTTCAAGGACTATTCATGGGAATCGCGCGAAAAGAACGGCATTCTCGTCGGGCTTCTGCTTAATTCGGGCAACTTCCACTTGAGGCGCAAAGAAGCAATCCGCGAAGCCCAGAAAAACCCGAACATCAACGCTATTATTGACGGCTTGCAGAAAGTTAAGACTTTGGTAAGCAACGACCCGCTGTTTACTCCGTCTAATGATTTTATCGTGCCGAAAAATGCAAGAGCTATTTTTGTGCGCGGCAAGAAAGAGCAAAATGCATAACGGAGGAATGACAGATGGACTCGTTTGAACAGGTATTACCGAAACTCGTTAAGATTCAGCTTTTTTCAGACTTTGACCCGGCAAGCGAAGAAGATCAGCGCATATTGAAGGCTGTTTACGACAATCTCTCCATTCAGAAATTCAAGGCTGGTCAGAAAATCATCAAAGAAGGCGAAACAGGCGATTCGTTTTTCATTCTATATTCCGGGCAGGTGCTGATTACGCGTGACACACCGGCTGGTGATGTTATTGCGCTTGCAACGCTGACTTCGGAGCAGAACATCTTTTTCGGCGAAACTTCGATTATCAGCAACGACACACGCTCTGCAACAGTAACGGCAAAAACAGAATGCACTACCCTTACAATTTCCGGCAAGAAGTTTCTTGAAATCTGCGACAGGGAACCAGTTTTGGGCTACCGAGTTCTTGCCGTTCTTGCAAAGAGACTTGCAAACACTGTGCGCGAAATGAACAAAGACAAGGCCATTCTCTACGAAGCCCTCTGCAACGAAATAGAAATCGGTGTTTAAATGCAGAAGCTGTACAGAATTAGGCATGTCACAAGAAGCATGCAAACAGCCGCTTATATTAGTTTTACATAAAATTTGTTACAATTCCAATATATTTTT
>CADBUT010000131.1 GCA_902797925.1 uncultured Spirochaetaceae bacterium | reverse complement strand
TCAGCAATTCGTTTTTTCAATATTTAATAATGCAGGAATTATTTCTTGTGATGATCCTGCCTTTGCTGCAGAAAAATTTTATGCACCTTTTTTCTTTTGTCTTTCTCGCTACCTTATTTCAGGCGAATTGACACAGGAAAAAATCGGCATATTCAAGAAATCTATTTTTAGGCATATTGAGGAGCATTTAAGATGAATATTTTAAAGAAAAGTATTTTAACTGTTTTAATTCAGCTTGTGTGTGCTTTATCGCTTATGGCAGAAGATGTTTCCAAACAGAATAAAGTAACCGTCAATATCTCAAAGATTCAATCTTCTGAAGGACAGATTATTTTATGCATTTATAACTCTTCAGATAATTATGATAAGAGAAAGGCTTTTCAAGAATTTAAGCTAAAACCAGAAATTGACAGTATTTCTTTTGAAACTCATCTGTCAGACGGTGAATATCTTATAATGCTTTGTCATGACATCAACATGAACGGTAACCTTGATACAGGCTTTATGGATATTCCAAAAGAGCCTGTAGGCTTAAGTAATTACAACGGTAAAGGAATCCCCGGTAAATTCAAAAAACATAAATTTACTGTTACAGAAGACACGACAGTTAATATTCCGTTGAAAACTTTTTAGTTTAATTCCAAAAAAATATATAGATAAAAGAGGTTAAAATGAAAAACAGAAAATTTAAAATTGCCGCGATTATTATGATAATACACGGTGCAATGATGGAAGCAGGTTCTGGCTTAATGCTGATGCCTTTTGTATTTAAAGGAGCTTTAGATCTCAATGCAATTCCTCCGATTTTTGCGATTGACTTCTTCAGAAACAACATTATTTTTATGATACCTATGTCTGTTGTTTTCGGTATAGCAAGAGTCATTGGTGCAACCGGTGTCCTTAAAAACCGTAAATGGGGTTTTATTCTTTCAGTGATAAACTGCATTTTAACGATGAATCTTATGCTTTTTATGATTCCGGTGGGAATCGTTGACGGCCTTCTCGCTTGTTCTGCTTTGGTTTTGCTTTTAACCGGATATTATGGCAATGAAACAATTAATTAAAAAATATTATGGGGAAATATATGGCTTCATGGATGGTACATTTAAGAATAGCAGATAAACTGCTTAATGAACTAAAGGATATTGATGAAACAGCATTTGTTATGGGAAACATTGCACCAGACAGTGGCGTTCCAAATGAAGACTGGACAAAATTCACACCTTCCAAAACTGTTTCACATTTCAATGACGGTTTATATAATGCATCCATAAATATAGACGGGTTTTGTTCAAAATACTTTAATGAAGAAATAAATAAGAAATATACAAATAAAGAATATTCTTTTTTTCTTGGATATTATGTTCACTTATTGTCTGATATTGAATGGTCAAACTTTGTTTATAAGCCTTTAATTCAGGCATATCCAAAAGAAGCTGCTGAAGATGAATATAAGCTTGTGTGGGCAGCAAAGAAAGACTGGTATGATATTGATTTTCTGTACTTAAAGCAACATCCGGATTTCCGTGGTTTTTCAATTTATGAAAATGCAGTGAATTTTGAAAATGAATTTATGAACATTTTTGCCAAAGATGCCTTTGAAAACAGAAGACAATACATTACCTGGTTTTACCGAAATGATGAAAGAGGTGAACTTGAGCGTGAATATAAATATCTTACTCCAGAACAGGCAGAAGATTTTGTTCAAAAAACAATAGAAAAAATCCTTAAAAAGCTATTCAAATGAACGAACCCCGACGCAGACTCGCAGCGAAGCTCCTAGCGGCGTACGGGGTGTCGTTCGTTCTACTAAGGAATTGCTCTCAGGTTTAATACCCCTTATTTCGCCCCAGAGGGGGATGTTTCCTACGGAAACAGGTATTAAACCCTCGGCACGAATAAAAATCTTTTGTTGAACAAAGAATTTCAGGCAAAAGAGAAAAGAAAAGCACATCTGAAAACCAGATGTGCTTAAGTTTTGAACCTCTCTCCTTTACCCCTTTTTAAAAGATTACTCTTTTACACCACCAATTGTCATACCGACTACGAAATACTTCTGTACGAACGGATATACAACCAAGATAGGCAATGTTGCAACCATAGTAATAGAAGAACGTATACTGATAGGCGTTGATTTAGCCGCTGTTGAACCTGCTCCTGCGGCAACTGCCATTGAGTTTGCATCGGCAGCCGAAGAACTCTGATTTTGGCTCTGCTGCAAGAATGACATCAAAACGTACTGCAAAGAATGCAGTCTAGGCTTATCAGAACAGTACATGTATGTATCAAACCAGCTGTTCCATGCGTTTACGGCTGTAAACAATGAAATCATTGCAATTGAAGGAATTGCCAACGGCATAATGATGCTCATGTAAATTTTAAATTCATTGGCACCGTCTATACGTGCAGACTCAACAAAGCTGTCCGGCAGTCCATTAATGTATGTTCTTACAAGAATAAAGTTGAAAATATCAACAAGACACGGAATGATGTAAACTGAATATTTACCAAGAAGATGAAGATTCTTGATAAGCATATATCCAGGAATCAAACCAGCATTTACATACATAGAAATTACAAGGATTGCTGTTAAAGACTTTCTGATAACAAATTCTTTACGGCTCAAAGCATAAGCAAGCATTGATGTACAAAATACGCTTAGTATAGTCTGCAAAACAGTTCTTGTTACTGAAATGATACCGGCGTTAAAAATACGCGGTGTAACAAACAAATCCTGATAGTTCTTCCATGTGAATTTTCTTGGAAAGAATTTGATTCCGCCTTTCAAAGAGTCAAGACCGTCATTCAAAGAAATGGCAATAGTGTTCCAGAAAGGATAAACTGTAGTAACAACAACAAATGCAAGTACAAGATAAATAATTATATCGAAAATCAAATTGGTTAAATTTGTGCGTCTTTTAGCGGCAGCATATTCGCTTCGTTTTTTTTCGTCTATCATATCAAACGCTCCTCGCCGCTCTTCTTAGCGATAGTATTTGCTATGATAAGAAGAAGAATATTAACTACGTTCTTAAAGATACCGGCAGCGGTTGCCAGACCGTATCTAGATAGTTTGAAACCGTATTTCAATACATAAATATCAATTGTTTCTGCTACATCCTGAATCATACCGTTCTGTAACAAGTACGGCATTTCAAAGTTAGCATCAAGAATATGACCGGCAGACATAATCATCATGATAATGATTGTCGGTTTAATTCCAGGAAGTGTAATGTGCCAAATTTTGCGGAGACGGCCGCATCCGTCAATCTGTGCTGCTTCGTACAAACAAGGGTCAATGGCAGTCATTGCACCAAGATAAACAATTGTGTTCCAACCTACTTCCTTCCAAACATAAGTCCAACCGATGATGTGCCAGAAGTATTTTTGTACGGCAAGCCACTGAACAGGCTGTTTAACAATTCCAAGCCACAATAATATATCATTTAAAATTCCGTCTTCAACGGAAAGTACATTCGCAACCAAACTTGTAACTATAACCCAAGAAAGGAAGTGCGGAAGATAAGAAACTGTCTGAACGAATTTTTTGATACCAATATAACGTACTTCGTTCAAAAAAACTGCGAGAATAATAGCAGTAATATAACCGAGAGCCGTACTGATAAGACTCATTCCTACTGTATTTCTTAAAGAAAGCAGGAATTCTTTTTCTGTAAAAAGCTGTACAAACCACTTAAAGCCAACCCAAGTCTGCTGTGAAAAAGATTTATATGGTTTGTAATCCTGAAATGCCATTGTCCAGCCCCAGAGAGGGACATATCTGAACAATATAATGTATAGAACGAATGGAACAGACATAAGAATAAGCATTTTCTGCTTACTCAAAATCATCCATTTTGTTTTCCTATTTACTAATTCTGGATTGACTGGTGCCGATGCAGAACTAGAATCATTTTTATTTTTCATATAAACACTCATCCAAAAAAATGATTAAAAAAAAGTCCACAGAATATCTCCGTGGACTTTTTTAAGGCAGAGAACTGCAACTCACAGCTCTCTACCCATGTTTAAGCTAGACACTATTGTGTCCAAGTCTTAAAGCTTTACAACTTCAAGGCTTGACTTAATTAGTCCTGAAAACCACCGAATGCTTCAACACGGTGATCGAGCTGCTGCTGCATGAACTTGTTGTATTTCTCTGTAAGAGGTTTCAACAATTCACAGTACTCGTTCCATGTCTTATCGAAATCAGCAGGTTTGCCCATAATCATCAATGGGAGGTACTTTCTCTGAACTGTTTCAAATCCATTCATAGCAACAGCAGCTTCTTCTTCGAATCCACCGTTTTCAGCAGATGGGTTGCACTGCCACATTGGATACCAACCAGCATTCTTTGGCGGGTTAGGATCTACGAATTCAGCATAAGAACCTACGCCGTAAGCTTTCCAGAGCTCAATGTCAACCGGCTTCTGAGTAAGAGCATATTCCCATTCAAGATCATCCATCTGGCGTGAATATCCAGAAGACATAATTCCTTCAAGTTTTGGAGCTTCTTCTATCCAGAGAGAAGCACGGTTCTTCTGAACCCATACAGGATCTCTCTGCTGTGCGCGCTGTTCGTCAGTTCTGTAAGCAGCACCCTTTGTGCCTGTCTTAGAACCGTCTGTATCGATGAGATAGTCTTCACCTTCAAAGCCCCAGTAAAGAACTTTCTGGTTTTCTTCTTTAATCATTTCATCCATGAACTGAAGAATCTTGATAGCTTTGTCTTCAGGACACTTAACAGTGATACCATAACCTCTCTGAAGGTTTGGAAGTGCACGGTCGCGGTAGTGCGGCTTAATAGATCTGTCAAATGTCAATGGAAGAGGTGCATAAGTTCTTTCATCTTTTCCAGCTGACCAAAGTGTCTGTTCTGGTTCACCCATGAACTGCCAGCCCTGAATGAACATACCAAGAACACGGCCCTGTGCAATCTTTGCATAGTACTGGTCACGGTTGTCTGTGAAAGAAGCAGGATCAATCAAGCCTCTCTGGAAATATCCGTTAGCAAGTTTGAACCATCTGTATGCATTCTCATCAACAAAGTTGTCTGTGTAGATATACTTACCGTTTTCGAGAGTGATGTGTCCGTTACCATCGTTTGGATAACCAGCCAAGAAGTTTGGCGGGTTCCACAAGTCGAATGCTTCCCAGTCTGCTGTGATGATTGAGAATGGAATTGTCGGTGTACCGTCAATTGTTGGATATTTCTTGTAATATTTTTCAATAAGATCGAAATATTCATCAACTGTTTTGATTTCTGGATAGCCGAATTCTTTGAGAACTGCTTTCTGAATCCACCAACCGTTCTGGTTGTAGTATGTATCAGAAGGTGTTCCGTCATAAACACCATAGTTAGGAAGAGAGTAGATGTGCTCTTTTGTGATGTTTCCATTAGCATCTTTCTCTGAATCCTGATCGATCATCTTCTTCCATGCAGATTCATAATGCTTTCTTAAGTTAGGAGCATATTTCTCTACAAGAGGCTTAAGGTCGCGGAGACAACCTGCACCCTGGAACTTCTCTGAATCTACTTCTACGAGATCAGGAAGGTCACCTGAAGCGATAAGCAAACCGATTTTCTGGTCTTTATCACCAACCAGAATATCCCAGTTAAATGTTACACCGAATTTTTCTTCGATCCATTTGTAAGTTTTGTTGTCAGCAGGCGGCTGTTCACGCTGCTGAATAGTGAAAACAGAGATGTTAAGAGCTTCTTTCTTGCCTTTAGCAGAAGAACCGCCCTTGCTACATCCTACCAAGCTCAATGCCAGGACTGCTGCTGCAGCAACTAACACGATTTTTTTCATATTTCCTCCATATTCCTTTATGTAAATATGATAAGCGAACGTTAAACGATTTACAAATAGGTAAAACCCCCTATAAAAACAACCTTCAGACTACTACACATAATACGAGTATTTGCAAATCCGTTTCTCGTTAACAAAATAATTTATTCCACTTTTTTAGGTCTATATTCCAGAATAACTATACAAAACAAAAGCAATAAACATCTTTTTCAGTCACTAACTTGAAATATGTATAGTTAAAACCAAATTTTGTGCTATATTTTTTTATAGAATTATCGAATTCCTACTTGCCCACGTTTTTCAATTCAAATAATATAAAAACATCAATTAGCACAGATTTACAGGAGAATATATATGGTTGTTGTAGTAAAAAAAGACCACGATCAAACACAATTTGATAATTTGACAAAATGGCTTACGAGCCTCGGCGTAAAAATCCACACAAGCGAAGGTGAAAACTCAATCGTGCTCGGCCTTGTCGGCGACACTTCAACAGTCGACATCGACTTGGTGCGCTCGCTTGACATTGTAGAAGACGTAAAGCGCATCCAGGAACCTTACAAAAACGCAAACAGAAAATTCCATCCGCAAGACAGCGTAATAGACGTTAACGGCGTCAAATTCGGTGGCGGAACCTTCAATATAATAGCCGGGCCTTGTTCAGTTGAATCTGAAGAACAGGTCACAAGCATTGCAAAGCAGGTTAAGGCCTCTGGCGCAACAATGCTCCGCGGCGGCGCATTTAAGCCGCGCACTTCGCCCTACTCTTTTCAGGGTCTCGGTGCAAACGGCATTGAATACCTTTTAAAAGCAAAAGAAGCGACAGGCCTTCCGATTGTCTCTGAAATTATGGAATTTTCTCAGCTGCCGCTTTTTGACGACGTTGATCTTATTCAGGTCGGCGCACGCAACATGCAGAATTTTGAGCTTTTGAAGGAACTCGGCCACATCAAGAAGCCGATTCTTCTTAAGCGCGGCCTTGCTAATACAATTCAGGAACTTCTTATGAGCGTTGAATACATCATGGCTGGTGGCAACGAGAACGTGATTCTCTGCGAGCGCGGCATACGCACTTTTGAAACTGCAACAAGAAACACACTCGACATTTCGGCGATTCCGGTCTTGAAAAAGCAGACACACCTTCCGATTGTTATTGACCCGAGCCACGCATGCGGAATTTCTTCTTATGTAAAGCCGCTCGCAATGGCTGCAACTGCCGCCGGTGCAGACGGTCTTATGATTGAGGTGCACAACGATCCGCAGCATGCTCTTTGCGACGGTGCACAGTCACTGACACCACAGGTTTTCGATGATGTGGCAAAATGCTGCTTTGCGCTCAGACCTTATGCTTATAAAGGCTAAGCAAGTCTTTCAGACTAAAAAACAAAAATTGTATTTTCGGAGTGATTAATGATAGTTGGAATTGTAGGCTTAGGTCTCATCGGCGGCTCTGTAGCAAAAGCGATAAAGCACAGCAC
>CADBUT010000130.1 GCA_902797925.1 uncultured Spirochaetaceae bacterium | reverse complement strand
GTAAAGGCCGGTTCTTTTTGAACCGGTCTTTTTTTATGTCTGGGTACATTAATCTGTTAAAAAGCTTGAATTTGACTAGATATGTGCTAGAATAATAACAGATTATGAACATAAACGAAAGCGCAAACCTTGAGCTGAAACGCCAGTTCACAGATGAAATCAAAAAAGAAGTTGTAGCCTTTGCAAACACGGCCGGCGGCATCATTTACGTCGGTGTAAACGATGACGGCTCTGTCTGCGGCGTTGAGAATGTCGATGACGAGATGCTGCGCCTTTCAAGCTCAATCCGCCAGTCAATCAAGCCGGACATCACGATGTTTGTTTCTTACATGACGGAAGTGCTTGAAGACAAGAACGTGATTAAAATCACCGTTCAGCGCGGCAACGCCCGCCCCTATTATCTTGCAAACAAGGGTATGCGCTCTGCCGGTGTTTATGTGCGCCACGGTTCAGAATCTGTAATGGCATCTGAAGCCGCAATCTTTAAGATGACGCAAGAAAACAGCGGCGAACGCTATGAAGAGCAGCGCTCGCTGAACCAGAAGCTCACGTTTGTTGAACTTTCGCGGCAGTTTGCGGCAAGAAACATTGCGTTTGAAGGGCGCGACAAGAAACGGCTCGGTTTGATTACGGAAGAAGGTCAGTACACAAATCTTGCGCTGCTTCTCTCTGACCAGTGCACGCACACAATAAAGGCCGCGCTTTTTGAAGGTACTGACACAACAACTTTTAAAGACAGACGAGAATTCGGCGGCTCGCTTTTGACGCAGCTCCACGATGTTTATGAATGGATAGATTTTCACAATTGTACGAGCTCAAGCTTCAAAGGACTTTACCGCACAGACTTGCGGGATTTTCCGCCGGCCGCCGTGCGCGAAGCTTTGCTCAACGCCATCGTTCATAGAGATTACAGCTTGAGCGCGAGCATCTTGATTCACGTTTTCAAAGACCGCTTCGAGATAATTTCAGTCGGCGGCCTTGTAGAAGGGCTTCGGCGCGACGACATTATGCTCGGTGTTTCGGCGGCCAGAAACACAAACCTTTCTAAAGTCTTTTACAGGCTCATGCTCGTTGAAGCTTATGGTTCGGGTTTGCCGAGAATTTTTGCAAGCTATAAAGAAGAATCTGCAAACGGCTTGGCAGACTTCAGAAAGCTGCCCTCGCCCGAAATTTCGGTAAGCGACAACGCGTTCAAGCTTACGCTGCCCAATTTGAACGAATGGCAGAAGCGCAATGCTGCCAGCATTGAAATAACGCCTGTTCAGGCAAAGCACCGCGAAGCGGTAATAGATTTTGCTTCAAAAAAAGGTTATCTTACACGAAAAGACTTGCAGATAAGCTTTAATTTTTCGCAGTCGCTTGCTTTGCGGCTGTTGCGCGATTTGACGAAAGAGGGCGTGCTTAATTCGGTTGGCAAAGGCCCGGCGACGCGCTATTTTCTTTCTGCAAGCAGCCGGAAAACCGAAACGCAATAATGTATTATGGCAGAAAACGACGCACATTTCTTAGACAAGCAGATTAAGCTGAGCGCAGCCGAAAAATTTGGCAGTCTGCCTGTTTTTGAGCATCTTGAAAAAATTGCAGAAACTCTGAAAAATGCACCGTCGCGCAGTCTTGTGCTTACGGCAGAAACTGGTGCCGGAAAATCTACGGCCGTGCCGTTTGCGCTTCTTGATGCGTTTGAAGGCAAGGTGCTTATGCTTGAGCCGCGCCGCCTTGCAGTGCTTTCGCTTGCAAAATATGCTTCAGAAGTTGCGCAAGAACCTTTGGGGCACTTTGCCGGTTACAGAATGCACCTCGACACAAAAGCCGGAAAAGATACGCGGCTTGAAGTTGTAACCGAAGCTGTCGCGCTGCGCCTAATCCAGAGCGACCCTTCTCTTGATGGCTTTTCGGTCATCATAATCGATGAATTCCACGAACGTTCAGTTTATGCAGACACGTTCCTCGCTTTTCTCAAAGAAGCCATGCAGCTGCGCGACGATCTTTTCCTTGTGGTAATGTCCGCGACGATTGACGCAAAAAAACTTTGCACCTTTCTTGACTGTCCGCATTATTCTGTGCCAGGCAGGCTTTTCCCTGTTGAAATTGAATATGCGCCTGTAAAGCTTGAAACCGCCGCCGTCCGTGAGCTTGAAAAGACAAGCGGCGGCACAATTCTGGTGTTTCTGCCCGGAATACGCGACATACGCCGCACAGAAGAAAATCTCCGCAACATGATTGAAGTGCAGCAGGATGTAGAAATCTGCATACTTCACAGTTCCGTCTCTTTTGAAGAGCAGCGTCATGTGCTTGTGCCGCCCGAAAACGGCTTGCGCCGCATCATCTTGTCTTCAAGCATTGCAGAAACTTCGCTGACGCTGCCGGGCATAACAAGCGTAATTGATTCGGGGTTTGCGCGTATAAGCCGCTTTGACCCGCGCACCAGCATGAACCGCCTTGTAACAGAGCCAGAATCTGAATTTTCGGCGGCGCAAAGAGCTG
>CADBUT010000129.1 GCA_902797925.1 uncultured Spirochaetaceae bacterium | reverse complement strand
TGTTTCGCCTTGTATTGCGGTATTGAAAACATAGAAGGCGCAATCAGACACTGCGCATACGAAGCCGCCAAAGACCCGCGCTATCCGTACATCGAAAAAGCGGAGCTTGACGGGTTTTATGTGAACATCAGCATTTTTTCAGACTGGCAGAAAATGAGCAGCGCGCTTGATTTTGTACCCGGCTTTGATTCGCTGATTATGGACAATGGCGATGCCGCAAGTCAGGATTTGCAGCGCACTCTGCTGCAAGCTTCTGTCGCAACAGAGCGCGGCTACAGCCGTTCAGCCTTTTTGCGCCGCCTGTGCCGCAAAGCCTGCCTGCCAGAAACCGCCTGGAAAGACGCGCCACAAGCCTTAGAGTTCTACAAATCCCCGACGCTTACGTATACATCCAAAGTCTTGGACTAATGCGCTATTAGATGCTAGAATAGACGCATGACAAATAACCAGAAAAATGAACTTATCGAAACAGCTATAAAGATGACGGCCGCTTCTTATGCGCCTTATTCGCATTTTCATGTTGGGGCGGCGCTGCTTGCAAAAGACGGCACTGTGTTTACAGGCTGCAACATCGAGAATGCGGCTTATGGCCCGAGCAACTGTGCCGAGCGCACGGCGATTTTCAAGGCTGTGAGCGAAGGTGTGCGCTCTTTTGAGGCAATTGCCATTGCAGGCGGTGCTGAAAACGAAAAAGGCGAGCCTGTGATAAAAGATTTCTGCCCGCCTTGCGGTGTGTGCCGTCAGGTTATGTCTGAATTCTGCGGAAAAGACTTCAAAATCATTTTGACAGACGGAAATGGCGGAATAAAAGAGTTCACGCTTGCAGAGCTGCTGCCTGAAAGCTTCAATTTAATCTGAATTAGTCTGAACCTTTCAGCTGAAAAAATCTGCCGTAAAATGAACGTAACGATAATCACGCCGCCATTAGTGCAATTGAATTCTCCGTACCCGTCGGGTGCATATCTTTCGGCTTTTTTTAAAGAAAGCGGGCACAATGCGGCGTGGCTTGATTTGAGCATCGAGCTTTATTACGCGCTTTTCAGCAGGGCGGGGCTGGCCAAGCTTTTTGCGCTCTCTGAAAAGGCGGCGCTTGAGCTTGCAGCCAAAGCCGAAAAGCAGGGCGATGACAGCACGGCTTTCAACATTCGCCGCTACATCAGCACAAAACAGTCTTGGATAAACTGGATTGACGATATAAACGCTATTCTTTGCGGCCGGGCGCGCGAAAAAGAGCATCAGTTCTTGTTTTCGCCCTATGCGCCTCGCGGTTCGCGCATGGAAGGCTTTTTGTCATCGCTTCAGCATGAACCGTCTGTTGACGACGTGCGCTTTCTCTGCACTTATGCGCTTGCAGATTTGGCTGATTACATTACGGCTGTCTTTGACCACGAATTTTCGCTTATAAGATACGCCGAGCATCTGACCGTAGATGAACGCGATTTTGCGGCAATTGAGAAAGGGCTTGAATCGCCGGTCTTGGAACATTTTTACAAGCCCTTGCTTGAAGAGAAGTTCGGCTCAATCGAATGTCCTGACTTGCTTTGCATTTCGATTCCGTTTGCAGGCACTTTCCTTTCGGCATTGTACACGGCGCGCTATTTCAAGCAGCGTTTCGGCAAAAAGCTTTTCATCAGCTTTGGCGGCGGCTTTGTAAACACTGAACTTCGCGACGCGAAAGACGCAAGGCTTGGCAGCTACATTGACGGCATTTCTTATGACAGAGGCTACGGCGCGTATAAATGCTTGTTCGAAAATTCCGGGGCACAATCTGGTTTATTTGATGTGCCGGAAAAGCCGCTCTATAAATTCCGCTTATTTATAGAAGATTCTGTAATTGAGCCGCTCTGGCAAGACGAAAAAAACGAGCGGTTTGAGGCCGAAGTGACGGCGAAAATCGTGCCTGACTATTCGGCTATAGATTTTTCGCGCTACCCGCGTGTCTGCGACGACAAGAACAGCATGCACCGCCTTTGGACTGACGGCGCTTGGGTTAAGGCTTATCTGGCGCACGGCTGTTACTGGCACAAATGCGCTTTCTGCGACACCAAGCTTGATTATGTGTGCGGCTACAAGCCAGTTGATGTGGTGAAGTTGTATGAAGGGCTGCTTGAAACGGCAGAATCTAAGGGCGTTTACGGCATTCATTTTGTAGACGAAGCGCTGCCGCCTGCGTCGCTTAAGAAATTTGCGCTTTTGAACGCGCAGCACGGCAACCGCCTTTATTTTTGGGGAAACGTGCGCTTTGAAAAAGCTTTTTCAAAAGATTTGGCTTCTTTTTTGAGCTCTTGCGGCTTTGGCGGCGTGTCTGCCGGACTTGAAGTTGCAACAGGCAGCGGTCTTGAAAGCATCAACAAAGGTACTGATGTTCAGTCTATCGTCAGCGCGTGCGCCGCGTTTAAAGAAGCCGGCATTTTGGTTCACGCTTATATGATTTATGGCTTCTGGAACGACACGCCGCAGACTATAATCGATTCAATGGAAACGCTGCGCCAGTTTTTTGCGGCCGGGCTTCTTGACAGCGCGTTCTGGCATAAATTCGTGCTGACCGCAAATTCCACAGTCTTTGCTGAATGGCAGAAGGGTAACCAGCCAGACTTGCATCCGGTTTTGCCCGAAAAGGCTGAATCAATCTTTGCGAACAACAATTTGCACTTTAAGGGCGAAAACAAATACGACAAATTCGGTGCGCCGCTAGAAACTGCGCTTGATTCTTGGATGCACGGTGAAAAGCTTGAAATGAAGGTGTCAAAGTGGTTCAGCTTTGAAGTGCCGACGCCAACCGTGCCGAAAGACTTTATCGAAAAGTGCATTCAAAAATACGAAGCTGAATCTGACGCAAGTTTCCGCAATTTTGCGCAGAATCTTGACGGTCTTTTCTGGCTTGGCAGCGACCCAGTTTTGATGAGCGGCAGCACATATTCGTGGTTCTATCTTCAAGAAGAATTTGCCGCAAACTTAAGCGAAACAGCCGCCGCACTTCTGCAAAAGTTAAAGCCAGCCGCCGCTTCAGCAGATAGGGCAAATGCGCTGCACCAAATCAGCACAAACCCAAAACTGCAAGCCGCACTAAAGCCGCTTCACAACAAAGGCCTTGTGCTGGTTTGAATAACGGCTACATAATTGACAAAAGCGCATAAAATAATTAGATTAGAATACACAAAGGCAAAGACGAACTTGAGGTTTAAGCTTAAGTGTCTTTGTCTTTTTTTTTGGAGTAGCAAAAATGAGAAACGGTACAATCGTCGGAATTAACTGGGGCGACGAAGGAAAAGGTCGCATGGTTGATCTTCTTACGGAAGATTATGATATTGTTTGCAGATTTCAAGGCGGCGGCAACGCCGGCCACACTGTAATCAACGACAAAGGCAAATTTGCCCTGCATCTTCTGCCGTCTGGCATTTTCAGAGACGGTGTAGTAAACATTTTGGGCAACGGCGTTGCGCTTGACCCAGAAAATCTTTTGAAAGAGATTGAAGACGTGCAGAGCAAAGGCGTAAGCATCACACCGGCAAACCTGAAAATCAGCGACAGAGCATCATTGTTAGTTCCGTGGCACCGTGACCTCGACTGTCTTGAAGAGCAGCGCCTTGCTGACAAAAAGTACGGCTCAACAAAACAGGGCATTGCTCCGTTTTATTCAGACAAATACCAGAAAAAGACAATTCTTGCCGGCGAGCTTTTTTACCCGGAAGAATTGAAGCGCCATCTTCTTGACATAATGGAATGGAAAAACCTTACGCTTACAAAAGTCTATGGCGCAGAGCCTTATACAGAAGCAAAGCTCGACGAATGGCTCAAAGATTCATGCGAAAAGATTAAGCCTTTCGTTTGCGACACAGGCACATTCTTGAAGAATGCGCAGAAAGAAAAGAAGTCAATTCTTTTTGAAGCACAGCTCGGCTCGCTCCGCGATTTGGACTACGGTATCGTTCCTTATACAACTTCATCGAACACAATCGCAGCTTATGCGCCAATCGGTTCCGGCTGCCCGTCTGTAAAGATTACGGACGTTATCGGCGTTGTAAAAGCTTATTCAACATGCGTCGGCGAAGGCCCGTTCGTATGCGAAATGTTCGGCGATGAAGCTGAAGAGCTGCGCAAAGCCGGCAACGAATATGGCGCAAAGACAGGCCGCCCGCGCCGCGTCGGCCCGCTTGACATTGTTGCAACGCGCTACGGTGTTGAAGTTCAGGCTGCAACAGAAATTGCGCTCACAAAGCTCGACGTTTTAAGCTACATGGAAAAAATTCCAGTAACAACGCATTACGAGCTTGACGGCAAGCAGATTGACGAATTTCCGTTCCCAGTTCTTTTGAACAGCTGCAAGCCAGTAACTGAATACCTTCCTGGTTGGAAATGCGACATTTCTAAGGCGCGCAAATGGAAAGACCTTCCGAAAGAGGCGAGAGATTACGTTGAATACGTTGAAAAAGCTATCGGCTGCCGCATTAAATATGTTTCAGTCGGTGCAGAGCGCGAAGCAATTATCATCAGATAAATAGATAAACAATGAGGAAAGCATAATGAAGGAATATTCACCTATAAAAGAGGGCAAGGTCAGAGAAATCTACGATGTCGGCGAGAACCTTATTCTTGTGGCAACAGACAGAATCAGCTGCTTTGACGTAATTTTGCACAACATCGTTACAAAGAAAGGCACAGTGCTTACGCAGATGTCTAAATTCTGGTTTGATTTTACTAAAGACATCGTGAAAAACCACATGGTTTCGGTTGACGTAAACGATATGCCTGAATATTTCCGCCAGGACAAATTCAACGGAAACAGCATGCTCTGCAAAAAGCTCGAAATGCTTCCTGTTGAGTGCATCGTGCGCGGCTACATCACAGGTTCAGGCTGGAAAAGCTACCAGGAAAACCAGACTGTTTGCGGCATAAAGCTTCCGGCCGGGCTTAAGGAATCTGAAAAGCTGCCCGAACCGATTTATACGCCGTCAACAAAAGCCGAAATTGGCGACCACGACGAGAATATCTCTTACGAGCAGTCAATCGACTATCTTGAAAAGCGTTTTCCGGGCAAAGGCAAGGAATATGCGCAGAAGCTCCGCGACCTTTCGATTGCGCTTTACAAGAAATGCGCCGAATACGCGCTTACAAAAGGCATAATCATCGCCGACACAAAGTTCGAGTTCGGGCTTGACGAGAACGGCGAAATTGTTGTGGGCGACGAAATGCTTACACCAGATTCTTCAAGATTCTGGCCGCTTGACAAATACGAGGTTGGTCACGCCGAGCCGTCTTATGACAAGCAGTTTGCGCGCGACTGGCTCAAGG
>CADBUT010000128.1 GCA_902797925.1 uncultured Spirochaetaceae bacterium | reverse complement strand
CTGAATACTCAGATTGTAGTTGGAACTGCTGATTTTTCTGTTGCGGTATTTGACATAAACGGGCTGAAACTGGCTAATGACAAATTCGGTCACGAATTCGGCGACCTTATGATTACAACAGTTTCTGAGATTTTGAAAGATACTCTCAATACTAATATGATTTATAGAATTGGCGGCGATGAATTTGTTGCGATTCTTGGAAATTCTGACGAGCACGCTTTTGATCAGGTCTTTGATTCTATAAAACAAAGGCTTGATGAAATGGGCAATGTTCTGCGTGACGGCGAAAAGCAGGTTCCGCTTGGTGTTTCAAAAGGTGCGGCTTATTATATCAAAGATTCTGATACCGATATAAAAGCTATATTTCACCGCGCTGATGAAGCAATGTATGCCGATAAAGCCGCCTGGTACACCAAACACGGTGACCGCCGTAAACGATGAGCTTTTTTGTGAAAATTAGCAGATCAGGCGGCCCAACAATCTTTATAATACAATCAAGTAAAGGCAGGAAAAAATCACATGGTTGAAGTACATCAGATTAAATGCGGAACAGACAACTGCTATATTGTGGCAGACGGCGAAAATGCAATTCTTGTTGATACAGGCTCTGCGGCAGGGCTTGAAAAAGTTATTGCTGAATGCAGCAAATACAAGATGAAGCTTATCGTGCTTACGCACCCGCATTTTGACCATGCTGAAAACGCGGCTGCAATTTCAGAGCGTTTTGACATTCCTGTTGCCGTAAACGAAACTGACGTTGAGCTTTTTGAAAACTATGATGCGCAGCCGCTCAAGTCTTATGGGCTTGTCGGGCGCATTGTGCTTGGCATTTCGCTTAAAGTGTTGCGCAACACAAAAGTGCGCCGCCCCGAAAAGCTCATCTTTGTAAAAGACGGTGACAGCCTTAAAGATTATGGCATTGACGCCAAGATTGTGTCTATTCCGGGACACACGCTCGGTTCAATCGGCGTTGACGTTGAGCAGAAGCATTTCTTAGCTGGTGACGCGCTGGACAACTGGATTAGGCCGGCGCTCGGCCACCTTTTCTGCGATTTTGACGCAATCAGGCAGAGCGCCCGAAAGATAAAGTCGCTCGGCGAGCGTACAATCTATTATGGTCACGGCAACCCGACTGGCAATTTCCTTCTATAAAATAATGTAGCTTTGTTGAGCTGAAGCTTTGTCATTATCTGGCACTTGATAATCCTGAATTAATATTGACAGCGCCGCATTATTTCACAATAATAAGCTCATTGGCAAAGACGCCGCAGATAATATCCTTAATTGCAGGGGTATCGTCTGCGGCGTTTTGTTTTTTTCGAGGTGATTATGGGTTTTCGGGACGAATGTGGAGTTGTTGGAATTTACGGAGCGCTGAACGCTGCTGCTCTTTCTTATTTTGCGCTGACCAGTTTGCAGCACCGCGGCCAGGAAAGTGCCGGTATTGCGGCGACAGACGGTGAGACAATAAAACTGCACAAAGGCATAGGGCTTGTAAGCGATGTTTTTAAGCAGGGACACTTTGAAAAGCTTTCAGGCAGCATTGCAGTAGGTCATGTGCGCTATGCAACAGCAGGCGGACGGACTATAGAAAACGCCCAGCCGTTTGTGAATTCTTTCAAGATGGGCTCAATTGCGCTTGCCCATAACGGTCAGCTTGTCAACTACGAAGAATTGCATGCAATGTTAGAAGACGGCGGCAGCACTTTTTCGTCTTCAAGCGATACCGAAGTTATTTTAAAGCTGATTGTACGCAAATTCATTGAAAACGGCGGAAAGCTAGGTTCCTGCGGCAAAGAGAATTTCTCAAAAACCGAAAATCAAAAACGCTTTGTTGATGCAGTTGTTCAGGCAGCCCGAATGATAAAAGGTTCTTTTGCACTTTGTATTATGACCGAAAGTATGCTCATCGGCGTACGCGACCCGAACGGAATCCGCCCGCTGTGTCTTGGAAAGGTTGAAAACGGTTATATTCTTACTTCGGAATCTTGTGCAATTGATTCTGTGAACGGGCAGTTTTTGCGCGATGTAGAGCCGGGCGAGATTGTTGTAATTAACCGCGGCGGGCTTCGTTCAATTCAGTCTGAAGAAAAAGCCGAAAAGCAGACCTGCATTTTCGAATATGTGTATTTTGCCCGCCCAGACAGCGTGATTGACGGAATTGCCGTGCAGAACGCGCGCTATAAGATGGGCGAAGTGCTGGCGCAAGAAAGCGCGGTGCAGGCTGATGTTGTAATCGGTGTGCCTGACAGCGGACTTGGCGCAGCGCAGGGGTATGCCAGAGCAAGCGGCATTCCATACGGCATGGGAATTATCAAAAACAAATATATCGGTCGCACATTCATTGCGCCTACACAGAAAGAACGCGAGAATATGGTGTTCGTAAAGCTTAACGCAATCAGAAGCGACCTTGAAGGCAAGCGCGTAATCGTAATTGATGATTCGATTGTGCGCGGCACAACAAGCCGCCGCCTTGTG
>CADBUT010000127.1 GCA_902797925.1 uncultured Spirochaetaceae bacterium | reverse complement strand
GGAAACGGAAATCTGAAAGGGAGCGGCGGCGTTTTAAGCTACATGCAGAAGGTGCGCTGTATTCAGTACGACCCGCTCAATGTTGTGGGGCGGAACCCGGATCTTGTGCTTCAGCCGCGGGTAGAAAACTATAGACCTGCGATTTTGTCTGATCTGCTTTATAAAGAACGCACGCTTTACGATGCTGCCGACAAAATGATTTCGATTATTCCTGTTGAAGATTATCCGGCGATGGCGCGCATAAGACAGAAAACAGTTGAGCAGCTTAAGGACATTCTCACCTGGAGAAAATCGCTTGCCGCGCTTGAGCTGCTTGATGAAATCAAAGACTTTATCAGAGCTAACGGCGCGCAGCCGGCAGCCAAAATCAACATCGGCGAGAACGTGGATTCAGGCAAATGGGGACACAAAAAGCTTTCGAGCGCGGCGCTTGATTATCTTTATCATTCAGGCGAGCTTGGCATAAGCTCAAAGCTCAAAACCCACAAAGTCTATGATTTAAGCGAAAGGCTTTTTCCGCCGGAACTTTTGAATGCTGCAGAACCGTTCA
Organism: uncultured Spirochaetaceae bacterium; assembly: GCA_902797925.1. GTDB lineage: Bacteria > Spirochaetota > Spirochaetia > Treponematales > Treponemataceae > UBA1240. The sequence goes on along the minus strand of CADBUT010000127.1, from coordinate 2,209 downwards.
AAAACGAACACGATTTTTCAAAATGGTACATCAAGCGCAGAACAGGTGCTGTGGGGCTGGTGTGGAACAAAAACGGCGGTATGTGGCTCGGCTTTTATGTTTCAGATTCAAAGCTTCGTACACAGATTCTCCGCGAATTGATAGACGAAGGCGAACTGCTTGAATTTCAGGTTGAAGGCTCAAAAGAAATCTTCTATATTAGAAAAGAAGATACCGCCTTGCTTGATAAACCTGCTGAAAACAATGTTGCGCAGTTTATCGCGCCGCTTGATAACCTTATATGGGACCGCAAAATGATAGAGGAACTTTTCGGGTTTAAATACACTTGGGAAGTCTACACGCCGGCGGCAAAGCGCAAGTTCGGCTATTATGTTCTGCCGGTTTTGTACAAAAATCAGTTTGTTGCACGCTTTGAGCCTGAACCCAATAAAGGGAACGCTCCGCTTCAGATTAAGAACTGGTGGTGGGAGCCGGACGTAAAAATTACAGATGAAATAACTGCCGCTATTCAGGATGCCTTCTGCAGGTTCAGCAAATATCTCGGTGTAGAAATGATGAAAGACGGTTACTGGAAAGCAAAACTGAATATAGGGTAAAATTAGTGCGGGAGCGCCGGAATGAAAATTTACAGAACCAAAAAGCAGCAGGAAATTATCCTTGAAACTTATGACAAGCTTCTTAACGGATGGGGCTGCCCGTTTGTTGAAAAAGACATTGCCACTTCTTATGGAACAACCCATATAATTGAGGCCGGCAAAGACGGTGCACCGCCGCTTGTTCTTTTTCATGGTGTAGGTGATGATTCTGCTCTAATGTGGATTTATAACGCGGCGTTTCTTGCAGAGCATTTTAAGCTTTATGCAGTTGATACACTTGGCGGTCCGGGTAAAAGTGTGCCAAACGGGAATTATAATGCTGATTTTGACGATACACTCTGGATTGACGAAATTCTTAACGGCTTAAAACTTGAACAGGCATTTTTTGCCGGTGTATCGCATGGCGCTTACCGTGTTCAAGACTATACGCTCAGACGCCCTGAGAAAGTTATAAAGGCAATAAGCATTTCAGGCACTGTTCCAGCTCCGCCGGACGAAAATGCCGGAACAAATGGTTCGGGCGGACGGTCAGTTCATCTTAAAGCAATGATGAAAATCTTTTTGCCTGAAGCGCTTTTCCCCACTGACAGAAACGTGTCTAAGCTCATCAAAAAACTTTGCGGGAAAAACTACACCGTCTTTACGCAGAATAAAACTATAATGGAACATTATAAGGCACTGCTTCTGGGCTTTAATAACATGGCGATGAAGCACCATAAAATCGGGACATTTACGCGACAGGAAGCCGATGCCCTCCGTGAAAAGGTTGTCTACCTTGTAGGCGAAGAAGACCCGTTTGAAAAGCTTGGCGGTAAAGCTGCTTTGCTTGGAAACCGCATGAACGCAACCTTCTATAAAGATGCCGGCCATGGGCTTAACCACGAATTAAGCAGTGAAATCAATAAAAAAATTCTTGAAATTTTTCAGTCTTAAAAAAACTGGTGCCTATGGAATAAAAATGCCTGATTTTGTAATTAAACGACTTTCTCCGGCTCTGCTGGAAGACTATTTTGATTTTTTTGATAACCGTGCTTTTGCAGACGGTTCACCGTTTTATCCATGTTATTGCAATGCTTTCAATATGAGCCGTGAAAGAATTCAGCGTGAATTTTTTGCACATGCCGAAGAATTAGGCGGCGGCAACAGCGGCTGGAAAAATGCACTCCGCGAATCTGCTGTCCGCATGGTTCAAAAAGGTGAAGTTCAGGGCTATCTTGTTTTTGACAATAACCTTGCAGTCGGCTGGTGCAACACAAACGACAGACTCAATTATTTCCGCACCGGCGAATTTGATTTGTCCAATGTTCCGCCGGATGAAGCCTGCGGCTACTGCACAAAAAAAGGCGAAATTAAATCTATAGTCTGTTTTGAAATTTCGCCTGATTACCGCGGAAAAGGAATTGCAACCCTGCTGCTCAATAAAATCTGTGAAGATGCAAAACTAGACGGCTACAAATTTGTTGAAGCCTATCCGGCTAAAAATGAAGCAATGCAGGGGCTCGCCTTTACCGGCCCTAAACGCCTTTACGATAAGGCCGGCTTTTCTATTACAGAAGAAAAAGACAATATGCTGATTATGCGGAAAGCATTAAACTAGCTGGCTGCCGGTTTTG
>CADBUT010000126.1 GCA_902797925.1 uncultured Spirochaetaceae bacterium | reverse complement strand
TTTTTTGTTGTTCCGCTTCTTATAATATTGCTCTACAGCTTTTTAAAGAAAGGCTTGTACGGCGGCGTTGAATATAAATTTACTTTTGACGCCTATATAAAGATGTGCAATCTAAGCTATTTTAAGGTTTTTTTGCGCACTCTTTATATTTCTGTGCTGTCAACGCTTATTACAATTTTGCTTGCTTTGCCATGTGGTTACGCAATGGCAAGAAGCCGCCATCAGACTGCTTTTCTATTTATGGTTATAATTCCGTTCTGGACGAATTCGCTTATCCGCATTTTTGCTTGGATGAGCATTTTGGGCAACGAGGGTTTTATAAATCAGCTTCTGCATATACTCGGCTTAACTGAAAGTTACCTGAAGCTTTTGTACAACCAGCAGGCTGTAATCTTGGTTTCGGTTTATATGTACCTGCCTTATGCAATATTGCCGATTTTTACCGCAATCGACAAATTTGATTTTTCGCTGCTTGAGGCAGCGCAGGACTTAGGCGCAGGCAAACTGACTGCAATCTGGCGTGTGCTTTTGCCGAACATCAAGAGCGGAATTGTTACTGCGCTGATTTTTACGTTTATTCCTATTTTTGGTGCTTATACCGTACCGCTGCTCGTCGGCGGCAAAGACTCTTACATGATAGGCAACATAATTGTTGACCAGGTGAACAAGACGCGCAACTGGCCGCTTGCTTCGGCTTTTGCAATGGTCATTACTGTTGTCAGCACCGCCGGTGTTTTGTGGATGATGTCTTCGTCTAAGAAAGAAGCTATCCTTAAGACAAAAGCAGAGGGAGACAGACAATGATTAAATCACCGTATAAATCGATTATAAACAGGCTGAACAAAAAGAAGCCTTTGACTGAACCTGCAAGACACGCAAAAAAAGCAATGCAGAAAAGGGCGGCAGGAAAAATCTCGTTTTCTGGGCTTGTTCTTGCGTTTACGCTTATTTTCCTGTTTCTTCCGCTTGTAGTAATTGCGGTTTATTCATTCAACCCCGGTAAAGGTTCTGAAATTACAGGCTTTTCGCTTGTCTGGTATGAAAAGCTGCTGTTTGATTCGCGCGAACTTTGGGTTGCGCTTGAGAACAGCTTTATAATTGCGCTGAGCTCTGCCGCGCTTGCCACGGTTTTAGGCACTCTCGCCGCAATCGGAATCAACTGGTACAAATTCCGCGGCAAAATCTACATTCAGACGATAAGCTTTCTTCCGATGGTTCTGCCGGAAGTGATTATCGGCGTTTCAATGTTGATTTTCTTTTCGGGCATCGGCATGAAGCTCGGCATGATGACGATTTTCATTGCGCATACGACTTTCTGCTTGCCGTTCGTCTTTTTGATGGTGCTTGCGCGCCTAGACGAATTCGATTTTTCGATTATTGAGGCCGCGCACGATTTGGGCGCAACTGAAAGACAGACGATGATCAAGGTCATAATTCCGGCTATAATGCCCGGTATTTTTTCGGGATTTTTGATGGCTGTAACAATGTCGCTCGAAGACTTTGTTATTACGTTCTTTGTTTCTGGCCCTGGCTCAACCACACTGCCGCTTTATGTTTATTCGATGATCCGTTTCGGAGTTTCTCCTGTGATTAATGCGCTTTCGTTTGTAATGATTCTTGTTACGATGATTATAGCTTTTTTCTTGAGGAACTTTCTTAAAACAATTGCTGCTTCTCATTAGCATCAAATTATATGGAGGTTACGTTCAAATGAAGAAACGTACATTTTCAGGTATTGTGCACTTATTTGCTGCCGCTGTTTTTATGCTTACCCTGTTTACAGGCTGTTCAAAAGATGACGGAAAAACACTTTATCTGTTCAACTGGACTTATTACACGCCTGATTCAGTCATAAAGCAGTTTGAGGAAGAATTCGGTGTAAAAGTAAAAGTTGACAGCTACGCCTCAAACGAGGAGATGTACGCAAAGCTTAAAGCCGGTGCAACAGGCTATGATATTGTCATTCCTTCTCAGGATTATGTTTCAATTATGATAAAAGAAGGAATGCTCAAAGAAATTGATCATACAAAGCTGACAAACAAAGGTAATATCAGTAATCTTGTTCTTGCAAAAGCAACTTACGACCCCGAAATGCGTTACAGTGTTCCATATTTTATGGGTGCAGCCGGAATTGCGGTAAACAAGGACAAAGTTTCAAATTACAGCAGAAACTGGTCTATATTTGCCGACCAGAAATTGAACCAGCGTATGAGTATGCTTGATGATATGCGCGAAGTTTTGGGCGACGCACTTATTTCGCTCGGCTACTCTGTAAACACAACAAATGATTCTGAACTTTCTGCCGCTGTTGAATTAATCAACAAATCCTGGAAGCCTAATCTTGTAAAGTTTGATGCTGAAGGCTTCGGCAAGTCATTTGCTTCAGGAGATTTCTGGGTTGTTCAGGGTTATGCAGAAGCTGTATTTGGCGAAGTGCCGGAATCAGACTGGGGCAAAATCGACTTCTTCATTCCGGAAGAGGGCGGTCCAATGTACATTGACTCAATGTGCATCTTGAAGAACAGCAAGCACCCTGACTTGGCTATGGAATTCATCAACTTTATCCATAGACCTGAAATTTATGCGCAGTTCCTCGATCAGTTCGGCTTTCCTGCCGGTGTAAATCCTTCGGCCGCACAGTATATGCAGAAAAAAGCGCACTATTCTGTTGAAGAGCTTGCAAACTGCGAGATTAAGGAAGACCTTGCTGAAAATCTTGCAAAATATTCCACCTTGTGGGAACAAATCCGTTTTGAAGAATGAACGAACCCCGACGCAGACTCGCAGCGAAGCTCCTGGCGGCGTGCGGGGTAAAAAACAAAAGGGGCTGTAAAAAGCCCCTTTCTTTTTGTCTATTCAAGGCGGTAATCTGTGTTTCCCAAACCTGCATCAACCTTTACGGCGTGTCCATATAGTGTTTTATCCCAACCGGGAGTGTTTGATTCACAGAATTTGAAAAACGCATCTGAAACTACAATCGTTGAAATTGATTTGCCCGATGCTTTTGCTTCTTCAACGCTGTGCTGCAATTTTGATGCTTCATTAATAAGGTTCATATCAATTGCCATGTAAGTCTCCTATAAGAATCCGGTATTAGAATAAGCAACGCCGGATATGGATATTTAGGATTACAGATTGCAAAATCTGTATTATTTCCCCTCACAGTTGTTTTATTATAACACGGTATTATTCAGTTGTCATGTTTTTTTTTCTAAAAACTCCAAAAACTTTAACGGACAATTCAAAAGCGGCCGCAGGTTCTAAAACCAGACAGCCGCCTTTTGTGCATATCCCTATGCAATGCAATAAATTAAAGATTATGAATGAAGGCTTGTCGTCTTTACGATAACGTCGTGCGCGCTGCCTTCGTTGATTGAAGCCTGAGAAACAAGCGTAAGCTTTGCTTTCTGCTGAAGCTCCGGAATTGTTACAGCGCCGCAGTTGCACATTGTATGTCTGATTTTGCTCATGCTCATCGTTACATTGTCATGCAGGCTGCCGGCATAAGGAACGTAAGAATCTACGCCTTCTTCAAAGCTCAGCTTGCTTGCGCCGCCCATGTCGTAGCGCTGCCAGTTGCGCGCGCGGTTAGAGCCTTCGCCCCAGTATTCTTTGACGTAGTTGCCGTTTACGATAAGCTTGTTCGTCGGGCTTTCGTCAAAGCGCGCAAAGTAGCGGCCAAGCATTACAAAATCTGCACCCATTGCAAGAGCAAGCGTCATGTGGTAGTCGTGAACGATGCCGCCGTCTGAACAAATCGGGATGTACACGCCGGTCTTTGCAAAATATTCGTCGCGTGCTTTTGCAACTTCGATTGTAGCTGTTGCCTGGCCGCGCCCGATGCCCTTCTGCTCGCGCGTAATGCAGATTGAGCCGCCGCCGATACCGATTTTTACAAAGTCTGCTCCGGCTTCTGCAAGGAACATAAAGCCGTCGCGGTCAACAACATTGCCGGCACCGATTTTTGCTTCCGGCCATTTTGCGTGAATGTCGTGCAATGCGCGGCGCTGCCATTCAGTAAAACCTTCGCTTGAGTCAAGCGTCATTATGTCAACGCCAGCTTCAAGCAGTGCCGGAACTCTTTCCATGTAGTCGCGTGTGTTTATGCCGGCGCCCACGATGTAGCGGTGCTGCTTGTCGAGAAGCTCAAGCGGATGCTCTTCGTGGCTTGCATAATCTTTGCGGAAAACCATGTATTTCAAGTTTTTGCTGCTGTCGATTATCGGCAGAGAGTTGAGCTTGTGCTTCCAGATAAGCTCGTTTGCTTCAGAAAGCGTAATGCCGTCTTTTCCTGTGATAAGCTCGCTGAACGGCGTCATGTATTCAGAAACTTTTGAGTTCATGTCCGCATAGCCGATTCTGAAGTCGCGGCTTGTGATGATGCCCTCAAGCTTGCCGTTCGGTGTTCCGTCTGCCGTTACAGCAACTGTTGAGTGGCCGGTCTTTTCTTTAAGGTTGACTACATCTTGCAAAGTTGAATCCGGCCTTACGTTTGAGTCTGAAGTAACGAAACCGGCCTTGTGACCTTTTACGCGGGCAACCATTGCAGCCTGGTCTTCAATTGTCTGTGAACCGTAAATGAACGAAATACCGCCCTCTTTGGCAAGAGCAATGGCAAGCTTGTCATCTGAAACAGACTGCATAACAGCCGAAACAAGCGGGATGTTCATCGTAAGAGAAGGCTCTTCGCCTTTTTTGAATTTAACTACTGGTGTTTTGAGGCTGACATTCTGCGGAATGCAGTCTGCTGAAGTGTAACCTGGAACGAGCAGGTATTCGCTGAAAGTGTGTGAAGGTTCTTCAAAGTAATACGCCATAAAATCTCCTTGCAAGCGCGCGTCTATATGAAATAGAGCAACTTCGAAGATTTTAAGCAAGTCTGAAATCATCGAAGAATGCTCTTCATTTACAACCTAGATTTCAGTTCGATGTATAATTGAGCGATTATAGCAAATAGCAAAAATTAAAGTCAATATATCTTGCTGAGGAAATTGAAAAATAATGAGCTTCTTTCAGCCGAAAATCTGCCTTACAAGCTGCTTGAACGTGTTGCCGCGGTCGAATTCGTTTTTGAACATGCCGAAAGACGTTGCACCAGGCGAGAACACCACAACCGGCCTTGCTTTGTCTGAATAGCTGTCAAGCTCTGCTTTTAGCGCGCGCAGAAGCTCTTCTAGACTGCCGAATGGTTCATGCCGTAGCACAGACGCAAGAGCTGCTGTGCTTTCGGCCTTTCCGCTTTTGACAGCATCTAAAAGCTTTTCTGTTGCAGTGCCTTCAAGCAGATAAAGCGACTTTAAATGATTGTCTTGAATGCTTTTATCAAGCGCGCTTACAAGCGGCTCAAACGGACACTTCTTGTCTGTGCCGCCTGAAATGAGAATTACCGGCTCTTCAAAAGAGCTTAACGCCGCTGCCGCCGCCTCTGGCACGGTTGCCGCAGAATCATTATAGAACGAAAAATCTCTGCCATTCGGCGAATTGTACTCAAAAAAGCATTCAAGTCTGTGCTCTATGCCGCTGTATCTGCTCAATATTTCAGCTGTTTCTGCCGCACTTACGCCCATAAGGCGCAGTACGGCGGCGGCCTTGAGCATGTTCTCTTTCATGTGCATTCCCGGCACTTTAAGCTTTGCGCAGAGCACCTGGTTTTCTTTGAGCGCGCCTGCTGAAAAATCTGATGCGCCGCCGGCTGCTTCTGGTTTTTCGGCTGCTTCAGCATTTCTTGCGCATTTGAAAAGCGGCACGCTGATTTCAGGCTCATAGAAAAAGCCCGAACCGTCTTTTTCAAGCCACGCGCCTGTGCGCTTAGCCAAAGAAGCCCCGCCAGAAACCGCCGTGTCGTAGAACACAACCTTTGCTTTAGTTTCGGCTGCAAAAACTGCGCCCCATTCGTCATTCGCCTTGCAGATTGTCACGTCAGATTCAGTCTGGTCTTTGTAGATGAGCTTTTTGTCAGCTACATAAGGTTCCATCGCGCCATACCAGTTCTGGTGGTCAGGCACAATCGTCGTCAAAACTGAAATTTTCGGCTTGAGTACGCCGCGCCCGCGCAAGTCTGAAAGCTGCCAGCTTGAAAGCTCAAGCACGACCGGCGTGTCTTTTGTGGTCTGCTCAAAAAATGTAAGCGGGCTGACAGTTATGTTGCCGCCAAGAAAAGCGTTGAAACCGGCCTCGCGCAAGCCAAAATGAATTGCGCTGACTGTAGAAGACTTGCCCTTG
>CADBUT010000125.1 GCA_902797925.1 uncultured Spirochaetaceae bacterium | reverse complement strand
TTCGGGCTAATTACATAAAAAAACAAAAAACCTATTGACAAATAATATTATAGCGAATATAGTATATTTGTTAAAACAATATTGTTAATGCACATTTATTAGACAAACAATAAGGAGGCACTGATGAGTTTTAATACGGGCACAACAATGTTAGATGCTGTCGTCCTTTCTGTTGTTGCTCAAGAGCAGATGGGAACATACGGCTATAAAATAACACAAGATGTCCGGAATGTAATGGAAATTTCTGAAAGTACGTTATATCCAGTGCTGCGCCGCCTTCAAAAAGACGGCTACCTAGAAACATACGATCAGGAATGTACCGGAAGGAACAGGCGCTATTACAAGATAACGCCGAACGGCATGATAAAGCTTGATTCTTTCAGGAACGAATGGCTTGAATACCGCAAGAAGATGGACTTTATCATGATGGGGCTGCCTATGGAAAGCGAAGGCAAGCAGGAGGAACGGGCTAACTAAGGCGGCTCGTTTTTAATGGAAAAGCTGTGCGGCTGAAAGACACGCCGCAAAAATTGGAGAAACTATGACAAGAAATGAATATCTTTCAAGGCTGCGCTCATGCATTCAGGCGCTGCCTCTTGACGAACAGACTGAAGCACTTGAGTTTTATCAAGATTATTTTGCAGATGCAGACAACGACGAAGCTGTAATGGCTGAGCTTGGCACACCGGAAGAGCTTGCCGAAACAATCAAGGCAAAGTTCGCTTGCGTTCCGGCACAGACAAAAGCTTATGGCAGCCGTGACGAAAAGGCTGATTTCAACAGGCGCACTTCTGCAAGCGGCCGCGCTTTCATCTTTGACGCGAAAGACATACGCGCGCTTGATTTGTCTTTTGGTGCGGCAGAAGTTGTAATGATTTCTGGCGACCGCTACTCTGTTGAAACCAGAGGCATGGGCAACAACGACATTCAGTGCGAAGTAACCCCTTACGGAACGCTCGCCGTAGACAACCAGCGCAAGATTCCGTGCGCGCAGTTTTTGCGCAACGGCGATAAGAAAAACTGGCATCCGCGCATTCTTATCACAGTTCCGAAAGATGCAAAGCTCGATTCTGTTAAAATCAGGGTCGGCGCAGGTTCTTTTGTAACAAAGGGCGTTTCAATAACAACATCAAGAATCTGCCTTGATGCTGGTGCGGGCCGCCTGGCTTTTAACGGCATTAACGGCGGGCTTTGCGACATTCATTGCGCGATGGGCTACATTGAAGCTTCTGGCACATTTACAGGCGCTTCAAAAATTGATTGCGCGATGGGGAGCGTAAAGCTTGTGGTAAACGGCAATTCGGCTGATTATTCATACGATGCGCAGGTGGGTCTTGGCGACGTGCGCTTTGACAGAGACAAGAAAAGCGGCATAGGCTCTGGCTGCACAGTCAGAAAAGAGAACCACTTTTCAATTAACTGCGGAATGGGCGCAGTAAACGTAATGTTTCAGTAAACATAGGAGACTAAGATGACAAAGAGATTATACAAATCACAAAACAGAATGATTGCCGGTGTCTGCGCCGGTCTTGCGGAATATTTCAACTTCGACCCGACGATTGTGCGCCTCATATTTGTCGTGCTGCTTTTAGCTTTGTGGGCTGTCATCATTCCGGCATACATCATCGGAATGATAATAATCCCGGACAGGCCTTTCTCTTCAAACGACCAGTACCGCTACGAAGAAAACATGAAAAGCGCCAACGATTACGACCGTTCAGACGACGATTTTGACAAATACTTCAAGAAAGGTCCAGACGAAGAAAAGTAACAGACATGGGGGATGACCAAAAAGTTCGTTGTGCAGTGTCATTCCGACCGCTACGCATCAACCGCACGCTCGCTACGGTTGAATGTTTCGGAATCTTTGCACTATATAAATTCTGCATGACAATACTTTTGGGTCAGCCCCAGTCTGGTGTGTCATATTCGGGCAGCCTGACCGGCAGTCGGGTGTGTCATATTCGGGCTTGACCCGAATATCTAAGAGCTTTAAGAGTGCCGTATCAAGTGCGGCACTGACACTTGACTTTTGACACCATCTAAAAGGAGTGTTCCATGATTTTAATGTCCTTGTTTATAATTCCGGTTGTCTTTTTTGCGCTGCTTGTATCGCTTAAGATAATCTTTACAGTTTTCGGAATCGTTCTGCCGATTGTTTCGCTAAGTTTCGGGCTTATCTTCAAGCTTTTAGGCGGAATCTTTATGGTTTTGGGAATTATTTTCCTTTTCTGCCTTGTAGTATAAATGAGAAAGCCATATTCAGACTGAACTGGATATGGCTTTTTTTGTGTGAATACGTCTATTCTTTTAGAATCTGTTCAATCTGCTCGAATTCGATGTCTTCTACGGCTTTTGAAAGCGCAGGCATTTTTTGGCGCAAAGCTTCTGGAAGCCGGAGTTTTTTCAAAAGCGCAAACTGCTCTTCCAAAGCGGCCAAATCAAAGCTTGAACAGGCTGATAAAATTGCATTTATAATAGAAGAAATTTCATCATT
>CADBUT010000124.1 GCA_902797925.1 uncultured Spirochaetaceae bacterium | reverse complement strand
CAAGCATGTCAACGATTGTCATATTTCCTCCAAAAAGGTTACTTATAAGGTTATTCTTATAAGGCTACTTATAAAATAAAATCTTATGGAGCAAAGTATATCGAAAATGTCAAACGTATTCAAGACTACATAGGGGCTGCTGAACCGTGCCGGAAAAGGATGGGGTTGAAGGGGTTCTTTTCGCAACAAATTATTCTTCAGGATAAGTTTATCTGACGAAAAGCGTCTGTTTTGCAAGGCAAAACAAACAGTAGATATACACAGATGCCTACGATTCGTTGCTGCCTATCATCACTGATGGAGACAGCTCCGCATCGCCTATAAAGTTTTTTAATATTTCATATAAAATAGAATGAAATATTAGCTATTAAATCATCATCTTCTTTATCCCAATCTCTATTTTTTGCCATAGATAAATCATACATTACTCCTTTAGCAGCATTGGGATAATTTTTAATTGTTTCAATTATGTCATTCCTGTTTGGAGCATATTTTTTTACTAGATATTCAATTGCATTGATTAAATCTTCTTCTGACATTTATTCTCCCAAAATTATTATAAAGAATACCCCCTACTTTGCAATGAGTTTATTCAGACCTTCGGCGGCGTCTTTGGCGCGGTGGGCAAGCTGCTTAAGTGCGGCAGTCTGTTCAGAAAGCTGTCGGTTTCTGGTGTTTATGTCAGATACGGCAGCCTGTACGCGCTCTGCAATGTCAGAAAGTTCTGTCATGTTAGAAGAAGCCATCTGTGAATAAGAATACTGCTGATCAGTCTCACGCTTAACATTTAAGGCAGAAGCAGACATTGTAGCAGTAGCTTCAGAAATGCGTTTACCAGCCTCCCGCTGAACCTGCATACTCTCAACAGACTCATTAATCTGGGTTGAAGAATCTATAGCGTCTTTGGCAACTTGAGCAAGAGCAGATTTTACACGCAGACTTAAGTCAAAGCTCTTGCCGATGTTGGCATCAATAACAGTAACAATGTCTTTGATTTTATCAGCCTGAGTGCTGCTCGCCGCTGCCAGTGTCTTGATTTCATGGGCAATAACGGCAAAACCTTTGCCGCTTATTCCGGCGTGAGCAGCTTCAATAGAAGCGTTCATAGCAAGCATGTTTGTCTGCTGTGCAAAGTCTGTAACAATCTGAACAACGCCGAGAATTTCGGTTGAAGAATTCTTGATAGACTCCATTGCTTCAACAAGCTGGGCAACATCGTTTTCGCTTGTCTTTGTAAGACCGCCGAGCGAGCTTGAGAATTCAGCTGTAGCAGAAATTGCGTCCGCAACCTGATTTACGCCGTCAATCATCAGCTTTGTCTCTTCAACAGTTTCATTCATAACATCAGTTTCGCTCTGCACTTCTCCGGTAACTGTGCGGACAGAAGAGACAAGCTCGCCAAGCGCAACAGACGTGCTTTTTACGGCGGTGTTCTGCTGACGGATAAAATCAGCAATATTTCCGGCTTCTTTAACCGACAAATCGACAGATTCGGCAACTTTAAGAACAGACTCATCAAGCGAGGCAGAAATTTCCATTGTTTCAGCAGATAGCTTAGACGCAGCAGTCAGCACTTCATTCAGCTTGTCTCTCTGCCTTGAAGTCGTGTCAATGAATTCAGTTATTTTATGCTTGTTCTGAATGTTCTCAACAGCAACAACGAAGAACATCGTGGCATCAATAAAGAAAAACGCAAAGCCCTGAAGCCATGCAAACGGAATTTCGCCCCTAATCTGATAAACGATATCGTGAACGCCGAACAACAGAGCAATTGAAATGCCCACAAGAATTTTCTTTGCGTTCTTTGATTTTGCGATAACTTCTTTGATGACAATTACGAACATAAAGATTATGCCGCTGAAAATCGGCAGAAGCGAAAAAGTGAACATCTTTTCTGAAAGAAGAAGGCTTTTTGTACTGTAAATATAGGCAGCTGCAACACCGAGCAGGATGGCGCAGGCAACTGAACGCACAAGCTTATATGGCCGCTTAAAAAACTGACAGATAAATACCGAAAGACATGCGATGCTGCATACAAGGCAGAAACGCGAAAAAGTGAGCTGCCAAATAAAAGAAATGAATGTTTTGCCCGTCGCCATGTCAAAAAAGTAGACTGCAACCGTAAACAGCATAATCGAAAATGAGCGGCTTGATTTTTCCTTGCTGTCTGAAAAAAACTGAAAAACAAAATAAAGGCCGAT
>CADBUT010000123.1 GCA_902797925.1 uncultured Spirochaetaceae bacterium | reverse complement strand
TCCGCCTTATCATAAGCCGCGCTGGGGCAGCCTTTTCCGCTATGTTCTTGGCCGCACAAAAGACACGTTCTTCCGCGTTCTCAAGGTGATTCTGCTTGTTTCGTTTGTGTTCTGGCTGCTTACGTACACTGCCTCTGGCTCAATGGATAATCCCGTTATGTACAAAATCGGGCAGGCAATTGAGCCTGTTACAAAAATCTTCGGTCTTGGCTGGAAGACATTCATGGCGTTTATCGTTTCTTCTTTGGGCAAAGAAGGCGCAATCGGTGTTCTTAGCACAATCTTTACAGACCACAGCATGCTCACCGTAGGTTCAGCTGTTGGCGGTGGTGCTGTTGCAAACATCAATGAGCTTCTCGTCGCAAATGTCGCCAAGCCTGAAGCTCTTGCGTTTATTTTTGCGATTACATTCAGCATGCCTTGCATCGTTGCACTTGCCGCAACTTATCAGGAAACGCATTCGGCAAAGTGGACGACGATTATTGCGCTGTATTACACAGCCGGTGCGCTGATTCTTGCCTGCATTGCTTATCACATCGGGCTTTTGATTTGGTAAATGTCTGTCACCCCGAACTTGGTTCGGGGTCTATTTTGGGGTTCTGAAACGAGTTCAGAATGACAGCTTTGGAGGTTTTATGGAAAAACTTCTGCAATTGCTAAAGGACGGGCGCACGCGCTCAACAGAGATGATTGCCGAGGAACTTGGCACTTCAACAGAAGACGTGCTCCGCAAAATCGAGTTTCTCGAACGTTCCGGCATTATCCGCCGCGTTGCCACGTCTTTTCATGAAAGCGAAACATTGCTTACGGCAGGGCGGAACTCTTCTGCAAGCCCAGCTTGTCCGGGCAACTGCAAATCTTGCAGCGGTTGTTCTCATGGTGGTGGCGCAAAAGCTTGTGCAGCCTGTATGCCCGAAGGCGGCTTTAAGAACATGGGCGTAATGTGGGAAGTGCTGCAATAGTATGGACGAACACATTGTTGTGCCGGATGTTTATGATTTGCCTCACGGACAATTGCTTGAAGACAGCTTTTGTATTCCAAAAGAAATAGGTAGTCTGAAGCTTTCGCGCAGAGAAAGCAAGGCAGAGATTGTCTATTACGATTGGAATTTGCGATTCGTAAATCCTACCTTTGCGAGCCGCCCTAATAACTTTGGAAAAGACGAAATACAAGTAATATTCAATCTTAATCAGAAAATCGAATGGCAAATTTGCAGCGGAAATTCGGACAAAGCTTTTCATCAAGAAGCTGAAACCGTAAAAATGTTTCCAGGCGAAGTCTGCATCTTCCGCAACAACGATTACAAGACTTCGATGCAATACGATGAGTCTGTGAATTTTAAGTTCAAAAGCTTGCAGATGAAGACAAGCTATTTTGAAGAGCTTCTTTCAAGATATTTCCCGAAAGAGCAGATTGAGCTTTGCAAAAGCATTTTTCTGACGCATGTTACAAAAACTTTGATAAGCCCTGATATGTACCATGTTCTTTCAGAAATTGACGGCGCAGAAAAATATCACCAGTTCAAAGGCATTTTCCTTGAAGCAAAAATGATGGAATTGATTGCGCTTGTGCTTAACGGCATTTTCTATGACAGAGTGAAAATAAGCCCCAGAGAAAATAACGACGCTTCATGCAGAATAAGCGAACACGATTCTGAAATTGCCAAAATAGAAGCTCTCCGCCAACGCATTCAGTTCAATCCTTCTGATGATTACAATGCCGCAGAGATTGCAGAAAGCCTCAGCATGAGCGAAAGCAAATTTACACGCCTTTTCCGCTCAATTTATGGCGTTCCGTTTCATCAGTATGTAAAAAATCAGCGCCTTGAAAAAGCGGCAAGCCTTATTTCGCAAGGCTCAATGAATGTCTCTGAAGCTGCTTCAAGATGCGGCTATAATAATTTGAGCCATTTCTCAAAAGAATTTCAAAAGAAATTCGGTGTGCTGCCCAGCAAGATATGATTGCCTAAAATCTGTTAAATTTTTCCTGTTTTCTGGTAGAAAAAGCTTTTGAAAAAAAATAGACTCTCTGCTGATAAATAGTTAGTAAGGGCTAACTATATCTACGGAGGTCTTATGATTTCATCTGTTGCGCCGTATATCGGAAAATACAAAAAATATACGGTTATTGCGTCAATTTTGACTACGCTTGGAATTATTGCAAACGTAGTTCCTTATTTCTTTTTGTATCAGCTGATTGTTCCGCTTACTCAAGGCGAGCTGCCGGAATTTCAGTTTGTCATGGTTCGAGTTGCGGCCATTTTTGTTTGCCTTGCGCTTTATGCAATTTTATACAGCCGCGGCCTTGCGTTTTCTCACATAAGTGCTTACAACACTTTGAAAAATATCCGCATTTCGCTGAAGGATAAGCTTGAAAAGCAGCCGCTTGGAAACATAAAGGAGCTTGGTACAGGTCAGATTAAGCGCGTTTTTACAGACGATATTGATCAGATTGAGCTTTTGCTCGCTCATGCAATTCCTGAAGGAATTGCGAATGTTACTATTCCGTGTGTTGTGCTTCTTGCAATGTTCATCGTAGACTGGCGGCTTGCGCTTTTGACACTTGCTACAGTTCCGCTTGGAATTCTTGCCATGAGCATGATGATGAAAGCCGGCATGTCGAAAATGGGCGCTTATTATGAATCAGCCAAAAAGATGAATAACACAATCATTGAATATGTAAACGGAATGGAAGCGATTAAGGTCTTTAATAAAGACGGCGACAGCTTCCGCCGCTTTGGCGAGGCTGTACGCGGCTACCGTGATTTTACGCTTGACTGGTACAAAGTCTGCTGGCCGTGGATGGCACTTTACAACAGCATCCTTCCGTGCCTTGCGCTTTTTACCTTGCCGTTTGGCGGAATTCTGGTTCTGGGCGGCAAGATAGCTTTGAGCCAGCTGATTCTTGTTTTGTGCATGTCGTTTGCGGTTGGCCCGGCGATTCTGCGTGCATTAAGCTTTGGCGGCAAAATTCCGCAGCTGAACTACAAAATTGCCGAGCTTGAAAAGATGATGAACGGCGAGCCTGTTAAAGCTGGCACAAAAGCTTTTGAAGGCAAGAACTATGATGTTGAGTTTAAGAACGTAAAGTTTTCGTATGATCGTCACCCTGAACTTGTTTCAGGGTCTTCTTCAGAGGTTCTGCACGGCATAAACTTAAGCCTCAAGCAGGGCACAACTACCGCCCTTATCGGCGAATCTGGCAGCGGAAAATCTACATTGGCAAAGCTTCTTGTGCATTTTTACGACCTTGACAGCGGTTCAATCTCAATCGGCGGCCAGAACATTACAGACATGACAATTGAAGCATTGAACAATCAGATTTCGTATGTTGCGCAGGAACAGTTCCTTTTCAACACAAGCCTGTACGAAAATATTCTGATTGGCCGCCCGGACGCAACCCGCGAAGAAGTTCTTGATGCGGCTCACCGCGCTCAATGCGACGAGTTTTTGGCACGCTTTCCGAAAGGAATTGACACTATGGCCGGAGACAGCGGAAAGCAGCTTTCGGGCGGTGAACGGCAGCGCATTTCTCTTGCCCGCGCAATCTTAAAAAATGCGCCGGTCATTGTGCTCGATGAAGCAACAGCCTTTATGGACCCGGAAAACGAAGAAAAGATGAACGCGGCGATTGCAGAAATTGTGAAAGACAAAACCGTAATCGTGATTGCGCACCGCCTTTCTTCGATTAAGAATGCTGATAAGATTTGCGTGCTCAAAGCTGGCAATGTAATTGCTGAAGGCACGCATGAGACTTTGAGCAAAGACTGCGAAGAGTATCAGAAGCTGTGGAAGGCTTCAACCGCTGCAGCCAATTGGAAAATATAAACTGTATTGTCATTGCGGGCGCAGCGAAGCAATCCATACTTGAAAATTGCCACGTCGCCATTAAGGGCTCCTCGCAATGACGGAAGAGGGAAATATGCAAAATAAATCAATGATTCAAATGATGCACAGACTTGTAAAGTCGTGCGGAAAATATAAGGCTTCAATTCGGGCGGCTTACATTCCGGGCTTTTTTAAAGGGCTGTTTATGAAAGCGCCGCTCATGATCTGCTTTTTGATTATTTCAGGCTTTATGGCTGGAACAATGACAAAACAGGCTTGTCTGATTTCTGGGGCTGTGCTTTTAGGCTGTGTTGCGGCGCAGGCAATTCTGCAAAACATTTCAGACCGCTTGCAATCGGCTGCCGGCTTTAAAGTTTTTGCAGACAAGCGTATGCTGCTTGGCGACCATTTCCGCAAGCTTTCGATGGGCTATTTTTCAGACGGAAACATCGGCAAGGTGAGCAGCGTTCTTGCAACTGACATGAACTTTATCGAAGAGAACTGCATGATGGTGCTCGAAGATCTTGTCGGCTTTATGATTTCGCAAGTCTTGATGCTTGGCTTTATGTTCTTTCTTAACTGGCGGCTCGGGCTTGTTGCTCTTGCCTGTCTTGCGCTGATTATTCTTGTCGGAAATCTTATGACGAGAATTTCGATTTCGCACTCAATGGCAAAGCAGGAATCTAGCCAGAAGCTTACGAGCGCTGTTCTTGAATTTGCCGAAGGAATCGGAATTATCAAGACTTTCAACATGCTTGGTGAAAAATCTAAGGAAATGAACAAAGCTTTTGAAGACAGCTGCGACAAGGCAATCGGCTTTGAAATGGCGTATGCGCCTTGGTGGGCAAGCTTTATGGTTTCTTACGGAATCAGTACGGCTGTGGTTCTTTTAGCGGCTTATCTTTTAAGCGCGCGCGGAATGATTTCGATTGAATACATGATGGGCATGATTCTGTTCCTCTTTGATACATTTGGTGCAATTAAGGCTTATTATGGCAAC
>CADBUT010000122.1 GCA_902797925.1 uncultured Spirochaetaceae bacterium | reverse complement strand
GGCTCAAAAGTTGCTTCAATATTGCGCTTAGAATTTTCAAGCGGAGTTATCAAGCCTGTAATTCCCTGATTTTCAAGCCATGAAACAGCCCATCTGTTAAAAGTATAGAGATATGGACCTGCAATCATAAAGACCTTGAGCGGCTTGAGCATTGCAATATGTGCCGGATTATTTACAACCCAATTTGTAAAGCCTTCCGCTACAAGC
Source organism: uncultured Spirochaetaceae bacterium (assembly GCA_902797925.1). Taxonomy (GTDB): domain Bacteria; phylum Spirochaetota; class Spirochaetia; order Treponematales; family Treponemataceae; genus UBA1240. Next base: position 2,766 of record CADBUT010000122.1, on the reverse strand, counting down.
TCTGAAACGGTTTCAGTCAGGCTGTCTTCTTTGTTCTGCGGAAGATATGGGTCAAGCGAAATGAAAATCTGGCGCTTTGAGAACGGCAGCTTTTCTTTTTTTTCAAGCAGAGATTCACGCGTAACGCTGTTCAGCTCAAGAATCGCGCGGACAGGCTGTTCGCATTGAACCACGAACAAATCTTTGACAGTTGAAACCTGCACATAAAGCCCTTCCGGCATTAAGTCCAGGCTGTCTTTCTCAAGCGGCGTCAAATCAAGAACCGGCAGCTCCTGTGCACCGGGCTGCATTCTGTAGCGGCTTATGTCATTCGGCAAAACGCGCGGGTAGCGTTTTGACATTGCTTTTGTCTGTAACAGATAGACTGAATCTCCTGTACCAAAGCCTTGAGGAATATCTACCCAGTTTTTTTCACCGTCTTCGTAAATTGACTTAATCTTGTGGCTTTCGCGCACAGAATCGTCTTTTTTGTGCAGACGGATTGAATCGCCGATATCGGGGTCGTATGTGCCGCCCTTGATTACTGCATACCAGCCGGCATTTGCTTTGCTGTCTGAATCAGGCGACATGCGCTTAACCTGCGTTATCTTTCCAAGATAAATGCCTGTTCCCGAAGCCTGGTTCGGGTTCAGTATATTTTCAGCTTTTGGCGAAGTGTACCAGTACATTGTCTTGTTGCGCGCAAAGTCTGTAGAAAGCATACGCTTTGCAGTTGCAAGCGAACCTTTTTTGTCTTCCTGCCAGTGGTCAAGCATATATCTGTATGCTGAAACTACGCTTCCGACATATTCCGCGCTTTTCATGCGTCCTTCAATTTTGAATGAATCTACGCCGGCAGAAACTAAATCAGGCACGCGTTCAATCAGCTGCAAGTCATAAGGCGAGAAATAAAAGCCCTGCTCTATTCCGCCTTCAATTTCAGCTTCGTATAAGCGGCGGCAAGCCTGTGTGCACATGCCGCGGTTTGCAGATTTTCCGCCGAGATAGCTTGAAAAAAGGCACAAGCCAGATTCACTTACACAGAGCGCACCGTGCACGAACACTTCGATTTCAACGTTGGTGCGTTCTTTTATCTGCTTAATTTCGTCCAGCCCGAGCTCGCGCGCAAGCACTACACGCTTAAAACCGCTTTTACTCATCGTGTTGGCGGCCTTTGCACTTGCAATGTTCATCTGCGTTGAAGCATGAAGGCGCAAGTTCGGAAAGAACTGCTGCACCATTCTGACTACACCAAAATCCTGAACAATCAAGCCGTCAGGGCCTATTTTGTCGAGATAAGCAAGGAAGCGGTACATGCGTTCGGTTTCATATTCTTCAAGGACTGTGTTTACAGTGACGAAGATTTTCTTACCGAGCTTGTGAACCGAATTTACAGCCGCCTCAAACTGATTCCATGCGAAATTTGTTGTGCGAAGACGTGCGTTGAAGCTTTTCAAACCGAGATATACAGCATCTGCGCCTTCGCCGATTGCCGCGTCAAGTGCTTCGATATTTCCAGCAGGAGCTAATAATTCTGCCATAATTGTTCCTTATGTTATTTATCAGCAAGCCGCGCAGCAAGCAGCTTCAAGCCTTCAACCATAGTCTGATGCTCATAAGGCGCAATGCGTGCGTACAATGTCTCGGGCGTGTCACCCGGCATGACAGGCACTTTTCTTTGAAGCAAGATTGTGCCGGTGTCGCAGCCTGCATCAACAAGATGAATCGTTATGCCCGACTCTTTCTCGCCGGCGGCAAGAACAGCTTCATGCACATGATGACCGAACATTCCGACGCCGCCATATTTTGGAAGAAGCGCCGGATGAAGGTTGATAATCTTTCCTGAATAAGCGTCTAAAATTGCACCGCCAAGAACAGTCAAGAAACCCGCAAGCACAATCGCTTCAATTTCATGCGCCTTGCAAAGCTCAAAAACTTTTTCAGAAACGGCGAAACGTTTTTCGTCACGCGTTGCATCTTTTGCCTTTTCACCTAAAAGCAAAGCCGGAGAAGCGACAAAAGCCGGAATGCCTGCATTTTTTGCGCGCTCAAGCGCAAATGCCTTTGCAGAACTTGAAACGACAAGCGCAATATTGTACGGACATTCTTCGCCGCGGCTTTTCATTGCAAGCTCTTCATCAATAAGAGCCTGAAGGTTTGTGCCGCCGCCTGAAACTAAAACTGCTGTTCTTAACGGTTTACTCACTGCATTCACCTATTCAAAAATAACTGCGTCAGCCTGTGTCTCAACTTTCTGACCGGCACGGGCAACGCGGCCGATTTTGTAAGCCTTCATTGTTGAATTCAAACCGGCATTAGATGAAACAGTGAATTCTTCAAACGTCTTTATGATATTGTCAGCCTTGTCTGCTTCAACAGCAAGCACAAGACCGATGCCCATGTTGAATGTATTGAACATGCGCGAAGGGTCTGCACCGCGGCGTTCAAGCTCGGCAAAAATCGGCGGGATTTCCCAGCTGCTCTTCTTGATTACCGATACAAGCGTCTTGTCTGCATACATACGCGGAATATTCTCGTAGAAACCGCCGCCTGTAATGTGAGCCATGCCATGAACGGCGTTCACACCGCCCTGGCCTCTGAATTTATCAAGCACAGCAAGAACAGGGCGCACATAAATGCGTGTCGGTTCAAGAAGCACTTCGCCGATTTTTCTGCCGTTAAACGGTGTGTCAAAATCTGTAACAAGCTTTCTTACAAGAGAAAAGCCGTTTGAGTGTACGCCTGTTGAAGAAAGCCCGATAAGCACGTCGCCTTCTTTTATTGCTT
>CADBUT010000121.1 GCA_902797925.1 uncultured Spirochaetaceae bacterium | reverse complement strand
GGAAGCACCCAGCCTTTAAGGTACATCTTTTCCGCATAGTCCAAGACAGTTGTGGCCGCACCGTAATAGTATTCGATTTCCTTGTCTGGGCCGGCGTGTTCAAGGATGTGGTCAAAATTCTTTTGTGTATAGCAGCCGCGCTCATCTTCAGAAAGCGTTGCGTAAAGTCTGTACCAGCTTATATATCTTCCGTTATTCATTATGCAGAAAACGAACGCATCGTAGTTTTCGCCTACGCCGTAGCCGTTATATTTGACAAAGTCTCTTATATAAGCGTCAAGAGTGCCGCCTCTTATTGTCTTGTCTGTCGTAAGAATCAGGCAGTCTGTGCCATAAGCTGCTGAAATTTCGTCGGCGCGCCTTGCAAGCTCTGCCTGCTCTTCTTTAGAAAACAGCCCGGCCTGATCAACCACATGCGGCTTATTTTCAGCATGAAACGGCACAAACTCTTCGGGCTTTTCCGGATACCAGTCGGGCAGCTTATAAAGCTCGTAGACGTCGTCAATGTAATTGATTACGCCTTCGCCGTAGTTTCCGGCAATCATATAAGGCTCAAGATTGTCGTCAAGCATGTTGATGACGCTTGGTGTGTAAATCTCCCGGCATTTGCCCGTCATTACAGTCCACCAGTCTCGGTCATTTTCATCCATGCAGATAAAGAGAACCGTGCCTGTAAAGTCATCGCCGAAACCGTAGCCGTTCACGTCATAGAATTCAGCGGCATAAACGTCATGCGCCAAGGCGTGGCTAGATTTGTCTGTGAACACAAGGAGGTCTATGCCGTAATCGTCTTGCACGCGCTTTATATGCTCTTTCATTGTGGCGATTTCTTCTTTGCTGAAAATATGCGCGTCGTCGATTACGCGGCTTGCCCTTTCGTCGTGGAACTCTACAAAAGTCTTTATGTCGTCGGGGTACCAGCTCGGCATGTGATGCTGTTTCGGCAGCGGCTCAACAGTTTTTCCGTCAGCATATTCGGCAAGGGTTTCAGTGTTCTGCTTGAGAATCTTGATGACGCTGTTTGTATAAACGTAAAGAGGCGCAAGCCATGTTAAGTTCTGGCCGCGAAGCTCGCGCATCTGCTCTATTAGCTGCTGCTTTACTTCGTCCGTAAAAATCTTTTCGCCCGCGCCATAGCCTTTAAGGAAAATCTGGTCTGTGTCAGTTCCGATGAACAGCAGAAGACCGTTCTTGTTTGAGCCGTAGCCTAGCCTGTTGTGCGTATAGAACCAGTCTGCGTAAGGCGCAAGGCTCTGGTCGTAAGACTGCTTTATGCACACAGGCAGGTCAAACTCAAAGACGTTTACGGCGCGCATTACAAGGTTGTCAAGCTCATTTATGTCAGCTTTTTTCAAAATGCCGGCATAATCATTTATGCGGTATAAGTCTGTTCTTAAAGGCGCTTCTTTGGCGGCTTGTGTTGTTTGAGTGTCTTGCTCTTCTTTCGGTTCTTGTGTTTCCTGCGTTTCTTGCGCAAAAGCTTGAACCGCGGCAAAGAGAAGCATCAATATTAGGCAGAATGTTCTTAGTTTCTTCATTTATGCACCCTTAAACGAAAAGCTGTAATAAAACGCATGCGGCAAACGTTATGCCGAAAGCAATGAAAAAATTCAAAAAGAACATCAGCCTGACTTTTCTCTTTGAAATTGGCAAAGTGCCTGCGAATTTGCCGGTTTGTCCGTTTATGGCGTAATGATAATTCTGCCCGTCGTATTTGCACGTAAAAAGATAGACCGGCAGCAGCGCATATTTCACCTGCGGCTTAACCAGCTTCAGGCTGCGCTCCTGCACATACACTCTTGAATAGCCGCTTACGGTGCTGTTGAAAAGCTTTTCGGCTTTGTCAGTCATGCGCGTTTTGGCGCGCGGCATCTCTGATTCTGGCGGGCTGTCGAAGCGGTCTGCAAAATAGCCTGCAAGATATTTTGTGTCAAACTCCGTAAGCTTTGAATAGTCGAACGGCTCGATTGAATCCATAAGGTCGTTGTCAATTTTTATGCTTGCGTCAACAGGAATTTTTGCAAAATCCATGCTGCCCGAACGGACAAGCGAATATACGTCAGTCTGGGTTACTTCGTAATCACCTTCGGTGTAGTGGCGCACCTTTTCGGCGTGAAACTTCATCGAGCCGTCAAGTCTGCTTGAGAAAAGCCAGAACGGAACGTACACGCCTTGAATTTCACCGATTTTGCAGCTGTTGAAGTAGTTGCCCGGCAGCAGCTTCTTTTTCCATGCGAAAGACTTTAGAATGCCGGGCACTTTGTCTTTTGTAATACTAAAAGGAATAATCAGATTGGGCTTTAGGCCGCCCGTACTTGTCTTTTTTAAGACGACGTTGTTGCTGCAATAAGGGCAGATTGTGGCTATCGTGGTTTTTGCTGTTTCTATAGCTGCGCCGCAAGACTGGCATTCGTAGGTCAGCGTGCCTTCAAGCGTTTCGCCTGAATGGGCAGAGCGATATTCGCCCCAGTCGAATTCTTTGCCGTCTTTCGCATCGTCCGCTTTTAGCTCAGACATCGCAAAAGTGTTGTCGCAATATTCGCATGTAACTGCTTGCGCCGATGCCGAATATTTCAGAGGCGCGCCGCAAAGCGGGCATTTATGCTGAATTATGTTCTTTTCTTGTTGAGCTTGTTCTCCGGCCTGTGTTTCCTGTTCTTCCATGCAGATAGTATAGCATGTCAGCCGGAATATATACAAATTTGAAAGATTTAGCTTGACAAATGGACGCAACGAGGTGATAATTTTTTATATTACAAAGACTTACATACAAGGAGTTGTTATGAAAAAGCTTTACTCTCTTATATTTATAGTGTTGTTCTTGTTTTCAGCCGCATTTGTTTTTGCGGCTAAAGAAAAGGAAGTTCCTAAAGTTGAAAAGACAATGCCGTTTAGCAAAGGCCTTAGTTTTGGCGACTGGCTTGAAGAGAAAGGACATGGTGATGCAAACACAACTTTGTATACCAGACAGGACTTTGATGACATAAAAAGTCTTGGCGTTGAAATCCTGCGTATTCCAATCTGGTTTGAAGAATTCAGCTCCGGCGAGCCTGACTATATTGTAGAAGACTGGCTTTGGGAAAAAATCGATAATGCAGTTGAATGGTGTACAGAACTTGAGATGTACGTGATTATTGACTTTCACAATGACTGTGGAAGTAACTCTAAAACAAGACCTGATATTGAAAATGTTCTTTTGAAAATTTGGCCGCAGATTGCAGAACGTTATAAAGATTCCGGCGAATATGTTCTATATGAAATTTATAATGAGCCGCACATGAAAAGTGGAAATATCGCGGCTGATGTTGCCAAGTGGAATAAAATTCAGGGAAGAATCTTAAAGCTCATAAGAACTATTGACCAAAAGCATACTGTAATTGTCGGAGCAGAAAATTGGAATAGCTATACAGAGATTTTGAAACTGCCAGACTACAAGGACAATAATATCATTCTAAATTTTCACGATTATTCACCATTCTTGTTTACAACACAGGGAGCAGATTATAGCGGTCTAGGTGAAGTCAAACATATTCCTTTCCCTTATTCAAAAGAGAAAATGCCGGAGAAGCCAAAAAATCAGCAAGACTGGATAAACGAGATGTTTGCAAATTACAAGAGGGACTCAAGCGAAGCAACTCTTGTAAAGCCATTAGACGAAGCTGTAAAATTTGCAAATAAACGTGGCATTGCTCTTATGTGTAATGAATATGGTACTCGCATGGAATATGCAGAGCCTGATGAACGGACAAACTGGTACCGTCTTAAAGCAAAGTGGATGGACGAACGCAATATTATTCGCTTAAGCCATTCTTACAGAGAATCTTTTGGAATTTTTAATAATCCAAGTCATCTTCCACCAGAAGCAAGATTCCCGGAAGATTTGAATAATGACATTTTAAATGCAATGGGTTATAACACTTCTTTAGAACCTCAAACTCATTTTATCTGGCTTGAAAATGCTAAAAAGACAGGTGATTACACAATCTACAAAAACGGTTTTGCAAAAGGTGTCTATGCAGGTGGCGGGTGTTCGGCACTAAGAATTAACAGAAAAGATTCTGCTAACGAAGAAAAAATTATTTATGTTGAAAAAGCAGAAGCCTATCAAAATGTCAGTTGCATATTTGGTGGTACTAATGATTTCTCTGACCTTGTAAGCAGCGGAAAATCACTTGAATTTGAAATCCGCTCTAATCAGAAAAATTTGGGGATAAATGTCTATTTTATGGACAAGGAGATTCCGGGAACAGGCAAGGCCAATCTTCCATGGAGATGTCAGACAACAATAAATGACAGGCTGGTTCCAGCCGACGGCAAATGGCACAAAGTTAGTATTCCTCTGAAAGACTTTATGCAGGATGGTGCATATAGTGACAGCGAACAGAAATGGTACAACGCAGAAGGTTTATTCAGCTGGTCAAAAGTAAACCGGCTAACCTTTGACTTCGTAAAAGGCCTCCAAAACGACGTGTCAATCCGCAACATAGCAATCCGCTAACCACCCGGCACCAGCCTCACCCAACAGGCTGGTGCACAAAGACGCGCCTTGCAGTTTTCGTATGAAAACTGCGCCGTTTTGCCAGATGATACCCAATCTGTAGATTAGGCTTCAGCAAAACGCTATTGCAAAAAGACGAAGTCCGGGTGTTCGCCTGACCAGCCCATTTGCGGAAGACAGCTTAAAAAGTACATGTCGCTTTCAGCAATTTCAAAGCTTGAAATGTCGAGGTTCTCCTTCATGCGCTCAAGGCTTGAAGCCTTCGGAATAACCGAAATGTTCTGCTGAACAAGAAACTGAAGCAGAAGCTTTGCAGGCGAAACATTGTACTTTGCAGCCATCTCCGTAATTATCGGCTCATTCATCACGCGCCCTCTTCCAAGAGGACTCCAGGCCTGAAGCAGAATGCCGTTCTCACGGCAATAGCGGCAGGCTGTTTCCTGCATATAGCCCACATGAAGTTCAAGCTGGTCAACGGCAGGCTTTATCTTCCATATAGGTTTAATCACTTCAAGATGGTGCGGCAAAAAGTTGCTCACACCGATTGCCTTGACCTTGCCTTCTTCGCAAAGCTGCTCCATCGCTTTCCAAGTCTGAATCAAAGGCTCTTTCCACTCTGAATTTTGGTCTGCGCGCGGCCAGTGCACAAGAAACAGGTCAAGATAATCTGTGCCTAGTTTTTTCAAGCTTTCTTCGCAAGACTTCAAGGTTTTCTCAAAGCCAAGCTCGGTGAGCCAAACTTTGCTTGCAATAAAAAGCTCTTCTCTTGCAATGCCGCTTTCTTTTACAGCCTGCCCGATTTCTTCTTCGTTAAAGTAAAAGGCGGCCGTATCAAGATAGCGGTAACCGGCTTCAAGCGCGCGCAAAATGTTTGCTTTTCCGTCTGTTTCAGTTGCTTTATAAGTTCCAAAGCCTATCAAAGGCAGCACAAATTGTGTTTTCATAGTTTCTCCGTTTCTTCTGACTATTGCCTAAAAGCTGATAACAACGAAAGCTTTTGCCGGAATTGTGACGGTGCCGCCGAAAGAGACTTTTTCAGTCTTAAAAGCGGCTTCTTCCGGGGCGCGCTTCTGGCACACCTCAAGATTGCTCATAATGCCGCCTTTAAGCACTTTGTTTCCGGCTGAAAGGTCAACAGCGTCTGTAGGCACAACTTTCTTGGCTTTGCCTGATTTTGCAGTAAGACTTGCAAGTTCTGCACTGCATTTAATTAATGCGCCTTTCTCGTCAACAAGTGAAAGAGCCTGCGCTTCGTCGCTGCCGTTTGCAATTTTGATGATTCTTTTGCCGTCAGCCGCTTTTACGGCTGAAACATAGAGCTTGTTTCCGCGCAAAGTCTTTTCCTGCCCGTCAAGCTCGATTGCTTCAACGCCCGAATAATCAGAGAAAAGCTTCTGCACGTAATAAGTCGGCGTGAGCACAACCTTGTCCGCGTCAAACCAAATCATGTCGGGCGTCCACTGCGAATGGCCGATGCGGTTAAAGAGCGGCGCATAAGACGCAAGCTTTACCAAATCGCCGTTGCGCTCCATGCCTGTCATCATGGCGGCTTCTGCTACAGCAGCTTCAACCGAATTAGAAAGATTGTCGTCGTGGGCGGCGTATTCGCCCGCAAAAACTGCAATATCACGCGGATAATCATCGTAAAGCGCCACGTTGTCATAAAGCCACTGCGGCGCAACGTAGTAATGCTCGTCTACAGCATAAGCAATCTTCTTGTTAGATTTTGCGTTTTCATGATAGAAATTCCAAGCCTGCGCGTGCATTTCATTTTTGATGAAAGGCCCGGCTGTGCCGAGGGTCTTGATTTCCGGGTATTTTTCGTGAATTGCTTTTTCAAACGCAAGATAGCGTGGCGCTAAATCAACTGCGCCGCTTTCCCACTGCTCGTTACCGATGGCAATCATTTCAAGGTTGAAGCTTTCTGGGTGCCCCATTTCAGCACGGAGCTTGCCCCATTTTGAAGTGACAGGGCCGTTCGCAAATTCGATTAAATCGAGCGCGTCCTGAACATACTGCTGAAAATCGTCTGAATCAACTGGTACTGTTTCATAAGAGCGGAACTGACACGCAACGCCGATATTCACGACAGGAACAGGCTTGCATTTGCGCTTTTCGCTTGAAAGCAGCTCACATAAAAGGAAATACTCGTAAAAGCCGATGCCGTAGCTCTGCATATAGTGGCAGTCCTGCATCTCCCATTCGGCGATTGTGTTGCCGCCCTGCACAGCCCAAAGGCTTGTCATAATCTTGCGGTCTTTCAGTTCGCCCACAGTTTTTTTCCACTGGTAGCGGCGCATAAGGCTTGTGCCTTCTACAATGCAGCCGCCCGGAAAGCGCAGGAAAGCAGGGTGCAAATCTTTAAGCGCTTCAAAAAGGTCTTTGCGGAAAACTCCGGCAACGGCATCTTCCGGCATAAGCGAGATAAGGTCAAATTCAACAGAACCTGCCTTTGAAAGCTTAATCTGAAATTTTGCGCCCTGAACGTCAGCGTCTGCCTTAAGCACGGCTTCGTATTTTTTCCATTCAAGCGTGTCACACACAACGTGAATCGTGTCCATCCATTCTTTCGGCGGATTTTTCCCGTTGTCAAAAGCAATTTCAGCCTTTGCAAATGTTTTTCCGTCTTTGACAACAGACGCTGTTATGTTTCCTTCCGGGTATTTTACTTCGCGCGCATAAAACGAAAGCATATAGCTCATGCCTTTTTTGAGCGAAATGCCGTCGTAAGCTTTGTTTTCAAAGCCGTCGCCGTCATGCTTTGCGGTGAAACGCAGATAATGCGGGTTGTTTTCGCTTACCGGCTGATTGAAAGAAATCTCAAGGCTGTCATCATCGCCGTTGATTGAACGCCACGCGTAAAGATTGTCTTCTTTCAGCACATAATTGTGATTTTCGCCCTTGCTTTTTACAGCTTCAAACGAACGGTTCTCGATAAGTTCTGCATAAAGCCCGCCGTCTGCGGCAAAGTTGATGTCTTCAAAAAAAAGCCCGACCATGTCCGGCGTAATTTTCCTCGATGTTTTTCCTGATAAAATAAGCTTGTTTTCCTGCATATATCCAATATAAATTAAGTTAATCGTTTAATTAATAAGAGAAAATTACTATGGGACAAATTCCTAAGGCAGAATTTGCCGTATTAGACCGCTCAATGTGTACTGCTTATTTGTGTTTATAGAATCTGCTAAGTTGCTTCAGTTTAACGGCATCAGAATTTTCCAGCTTTATATTGTTTTTAAATATTGCATAGGAATCATCAATAAGTGTATTACCGTCAAGATTTGCAGCTTCAATAATCTTGTATCCGTCAAATGTGGTAATAAGCACATAAATTTTTCCGGTATATGCAATTTTCATCAGTTTTAGATCTTCAATGAGAGACTGCACATCATAGCTTGTCCTGTCATATTCGTTCTGCACATATTCCCATTCTGCCGGGTTGCCGCCTGAAGCCTTTATATCGAATGAATATGTATCGACACTAATCATTTTATAATTTGAATCTGAGCCAAGTGTTAAATCTTCATATTGGTGTGCTGAAATTTCAGTGATGGAATTGCCCTCTATTGCGAAATGCGCCTGATAAGCAGTAATAAAACCGTTATCACTTTTTGCTTTTATTAAATAATCAGGCTCTATACTTACGCATGACGTAAACGCCAGACAGAAAATGCACAGCAGACACAAACTATAGATTAATTTCCGCATATTCTCATACTCCCAAAAAATTAAGCAGCCTGAACTTTAACATTCAGACTGCTTATTTTCAATATAGATTCAGGCTTATTTTATCCCCATCTTATAGTTCAGAACTTTCTTCGGGCAAGCTGAAATACATTCACCGCAGAGAATGCATTCAGCTGTGCGGAGTTCTCCAATCCGGTTGTTTTCGCCGGCACTGTCTGCCACGAGTTTCTTTACATCAACACTCATCGGGCAGGCCTTGCTGCAGGCACCGCAGCCGATACAGGACTCGCGCTGTGTTTTGATTTTCAGCTGAGGCAGATAAAGCAGACGGCCGAATTTATAGCCCATAATCATGAACGGTGCCATCCAGCAGATATAGTGGCAGTTGGCGCGCTTACCGTGAACAACCGCCGGAATCAAAAACAGAAACACAATTCCGTAGTAAATTACGTAGCTATAAATATTTGCAATTGAAATGCCGTGGTCGGTCATAAAAAACGGCTGAATTGTGTAGCTGCCCTTGCCAAGCACATGGCACACAATTACGCCAGAAAGCCACACTGCCCAAATTCCGTACTTCAGATAATTCCGCCAGCCCTGCTTAGGACTTTTCGGAGAAAAGCGCTCAAAGCATTCGCTCATTCCACCTGTAGGACACAGGAAGCCGCACCACAGCCGCCCGAAAAACATGCCGAGCACAAACATAAGTGTAAAAACAATAAAGCTTCCGTTAATCACATGCTGAAACGCCGCCATAATTATGAGGTACGGCGAGAAATAATAAATCGTAACCGGAAAAAGCAGCATCGAAAAAGTAATAAGAAACCGGCGGAATGTCTGTAATTTCATAAAAGCCTCCTGAAAGAACCGCCGCTTAAGCAGTTCTTTGCCAAGTAAACTGTGCAGCTATTATTTTATAGCACTGCCAAGTAAACTTGTCAAGAAACTATTCCAGAATATGCCCGATGTGGCGCTTTTCAAAGAACATGTCGCGGTTTGTCAGCACGATGATTGCAGCAGCAACAAAAACCACCAGCGTTTCAACGCATTTTGTTGTCTGCGTCATCGCAATCTTTTCCTGCATGAAATTTACGAAAAGGTGAAAGATTATGCTTGAAAGCATGCTTCTGCCGTTCTTCACGTAAACCCAAGTTGTGATAAACCCAAACGGCAAGACCGACACGAAAAAGTTGATCATATAGAGCACGTTCATCTGCCGTATCTCAAAATGATATGTGCCCGGAATGAAGAACAGCGGAAAATGCCACAACGCCCAGACAAAGCCGAAAATGATTGACTCTGTGAACCACGAGCAATATTGCGCGATTGAGTCTTCGCCGTAGCCGCGCCAGCCCACTTCTTCAAGCACAGAAGCAAGCAGAATCGAAACAAAAGCCGAGCAGACGCCGATGCCGGAAAACGAAAAATCTTTTGTAAGCGAAAACTGTTCAAGCGGCTGCCCAAAAAGCGTGGAAAGCAGGATTGAGCTTGCTACAATCGCAGAAAAGGCTAAAACTGCTGCAAAAATGCACAGCGGCTTTAACTTCCAGAAATTGAAAATCTTGCGCTTAAAGTCTTTCTTCAAGGCATCGCTCTTTGAAGCAAAAACAGTGATTACCGCAACAGTTGCCGGGCTTATAAGCCCGAGAATCATCCCGGTTACACGGAGCATTTCATTATTGCAAAAAATGCCCAAAAGCCAGAAAGCCCATGTGAATGCAAAGGCTGTAACATAAAACCGCTTCGGTCTGTATATGTACATGCGCTGCCCCCTACTCTGCCTGAAAAATCTGAGCTTCTGCTTTCCAGCCGTTGAGCTCGATTATCAAATCGACCGGCTCAGAAGGGTCTTCTGTTTCGCGTTTTCCGCAAATAATCTTTGAGTCTGAATCTACGAAATGCGTGAAGCGGCCGGCATTTTTAAGGTAAAAGCTCCGGCTGCCTTTAATTTCAAGCTTTGAGACTGCGTGAAACTGATTCAGGTCAATCTTTCCTTTTGCGCCGTTAAGCTCAATGCAGAGATTTGAGTTCGTGTTCAGCTCAACATGCCCTGACGCATTTGAAACATACACATTTTTTGCCTTTCCGTCGAATTCAACGGCATCAAATGTAATGTCACGGATTTTCATGTTTTCAAGCTCTGAATTAACTTCAATGTCTGCCACAAACTTTTCTGGAATGCGCACAAGTATAAAGAGGTTCTCACCCGCGGCAATGTCAGACAAATCTGAAGAATGTTTTACAAGCACATCCATGCGCCGCTTGCTTTCTTCGATTTTCACCTTGACCTGCTGCGCAAGATACGGAAGCTTGTTTGAAGCGGCCACAACCTGAATCTTTTCGTCTTTGGTCTTTTCGATTATCACTTCGTGAGCAACGCCGAACCTCAAGTCAATCTTTTTCGGGCTGTCGAGGTCATATTCGGTGCGGCTTTCATAGAGGAATTCGCGCTTTGAAATAAGGCTTTTCTCTTCGCTCAAAAGCGAATCGAGAGATTCGTTGAACAGCGAAGAAATCGCGATAAGGTTTTCAATATCCGGAATCCCGACTCCGCTTTCCCACTTTGTAATAGCCTGGCGGCTTACATGAATCTTTTCTGCAAGCTGTTCCTGCGAAATGCCTTTCTGCTTTCTAAGTTCCTTAAGTTTTTCTGCAAAGTTCATAACAACTCCATTCAAGATTAGATTCAGCTGTCACAGCAGATGCTGAGCTGAAAGCCGCCGAAGGCTGACAAATTCAGCATGACTTCGCAACAGCTGATCCGAATCATAAAGCCGCGCTTTCAATTATAACAGAAACTTTGCATTACAAAAGCAAAAATTCATGCTACTTATCGTAGCATTCAGCGGAACAAAACCGGCAGAACGGCTTACCGGCTCATTCTGTAGATTTCAAGCATATCTTCTTCGCGGAGCAGCTTTGCAGAACCTTTTGCGCCGTTTACACCGACAGCACATTTGTGTGCCATCAGCTTTAAGTCTCCGTCACTTGCGTTAACACCAAGTTCCCGCAAATTTGTCGGCATCTTAATCTCACGGAAGAAAGCCTCTGTTGCTTCAATTCCCTTAACGGCAATTTCTTCATCAGTGCCTGAAGCCTGAACACCCATGACATTGACCGCATAGCGCTTAAAGCGCGGCAGACAGTTCTTATAGACATAGCGTGCCCAACTTCCCCAGACTGCGGCAAGACCTGCACCATGCGCAACATCATAAAGTCCGCCAAGCTCATGTTCAAGCTTGTGTGTCATCCAGTCGCCGCCGTCGTTTCCGCAGCCGGTCAGCCCGTTATGGGAAAGACTTCCTGCCCACATAATCTCAGCACGTGCGTCATAATTTTTTGGGTCTTTCACAAGAATTTTCGCGTTTTCCTTTACGGTCCGCAAAAGAGCTTCTGCAATAGAATCTGTAAGTTCCATGTTTCCGCCGTTAGTAAAATAGCGCTCCATTGTGTGCATCATAATGTCGGTGCAGCCGCAGGCGGTCTGGTAATCAGGCAGTGTCATTGTGAGTTCAGGGTTCATAATCGCAAAACGCGGGCGGCATAAGTTACTTGAATAACCGCGCTTAATGCAGCCCTCCTCTTTTGTAATTACAGAAGAATCGCTCATTTCGCTTCCGGTAGCCGCAAGAGTAAGAATTACACCGAGCGGCAGACAGGCTTTTGCCTGCTTTTTATAGTCATATAAATCCCAGACATCACCGGCGTTCATTACGCCGTAGCCGATTGCCTTTGCAGAATCAATAGCACTGCCGCCGCCAACAGCAAGCAGAAAATCGACACTTTCTTTTTTGCAAAGTTCAATTCCTTCATAAACAAGACTAAGGTGAGGATTTGGAACTGCACCGCCAAGCTTAACATAAGGAATTCCGGCTTTGTCGAGACAGTCTGTTACTTTCTGCATCAGCCCGGAACGGATAACGCTGCCGCCGCCGTAATGAATCAGCACCTTTTTACCGCCAAACTCTTTGATAAGTTCGGCAACCTTGTCTTCTGTGTTCTTTCCAAACAAAACCTTTGTCGGTGTATAATACGAAAAATCAAACATACCTTCCTCCATTTTGCTTATTCATGTGAATGAATCCATTATAAGCCTTTTTACAAAAATAGGCGAAAACTCATTTTTATTATATAATTGAATTATGAGACCAAAAGCCTTTTATTCAAAGTCATTTTTGCTTTTTATCAGGATTGTTTCCGTTTTCTTTGTTATGATTCTGTTTTACCTGACCGGCCATGCTTTTTATGACGTGTTTTCTTTGCACAATTATTCGTGTTTTTTCGGGCTTTTTTTCGGCCCAGTCAGCCTAGTCATTCTTATTTTTGTAATGTTCAACCCGGAAAAGCTTGCGCTGTTCGTTCCGCCGCTTTTGTTCTTTTCAATTTCCAATTCTATAGGAAACTCTAACCCGGCTTTTCCAATTATTTTTATGGAACTTGCCGCCCTGCTGCTTTGGGTCAGAGGCTTTTTTAAGACGCATAAGACGCTGAAAATTCTCGCACTTGTCCTTGTCTACATAATTCCGCTGCTTTTCAGCCTGCGTCTCGGATGGAACGCTTTTGCAGCACAGCTTTTTGACATTGTTCAGATTATTCTGATTACTTTCTGCATTTTCTTTATTCTTTATGAGTATATGCGGGCGCAGACCGCCACAGACAAGGTGCTGAATCTCGCCGATTATGCCGAAACCACAGAGCGGGACGCAAAGTGGCTTGAGCTTGTTCAGCATGGCACAAAATACGAAGCAATCGCCATAGACTACGAACTGACTCTTGGCACTGTTCAGAACCGTCTCAACAAGCTTTATCATCTTCTTGAAACAGGCGACCGCATCGGCTTTCTTTCGATTTATGCGAACGCAAAGATTGTCTATCAGAAATAGCTTTCAGTTTAATGTCATTATCGGGCTTGACCCGATAATCTTTTGGGCAAGATTGCCGTGTCGCGCACGGCAATGACAATGTACTAATTCTCTAAAGCGTTTTGCGCAAGGTTATCGCCCTTCCCGCTTTGATAATTCCGCCGGTCAAAGCCATAGCCGCGCTTATCAGAATCACAAAATACAAATCCGGCACAAACTGACGCACAACCCAAAGCGGCGTGTCAACAAAAAGCTTTGTAAAGCTCAAAAGCAGCAGCGGCCATAAAATATAGGCAGCTGCATTGAATATAACAGCTTTTACTTTAGCAGCGCCAACCGGTTTAGTTCCGTCTTTTGTTTTTATAGCTTTAATCAGAATAAAAAGTGAAAGGGCAAACACCAGCAAATACAATGCGTCGTAAACAGCATGACGGACAATATAAGCAGAATGGCTTATCTCTTTTGTAGGCTCACCTTTTATAATTGCAAGGCTGTTCCAAATTGCATTATCCATAAGCGAGTTCGTTACAAATTCGTCATTTCCATTCAGCATAAAGCAGACTGCAAGCTGCTTTTCAGGCAGAATAAACATGTAAGTAATTCCAGTTTCAACCTGGCCGCCGTGAAAAACAAGCTTAAGGCCGTTCATTTCTGTATAGTTCCAGCCCTTGCCATAAAAAGCTGTGCTGTCTTCATCATACGGAACATTCGTGTACCACATGGAATCAACCGTTTCTTTTTTGATGATTCTTTCACCCTGTTCTGAAAGCCCGCCGTTAAGATACATGCGCAGATACTTTGCGTGATCGTGCGGTGTGCTTGCAATATAACCTGCCGGCTCGTGAAACCATGATTTTGCTGTCGGGTAAGACGGCTTGCCCTGCTTAAAAAAGCCGAAATAATTCCGGTTGCCGTTTAAGAATTTCGGGCTTTCTTTAAGTGCCTGCGCCTTAGCCTTTGAATCAGCCATGCCGAGCGGGCTAAAAACATTCTGCCGAATATAGTCTTCATAAGATTTGCCGCTCACAGCCTCAATAATTTTTCCGAGCAAATCATAATTGACATTGGCATATTCATATCTTCCATAAGAACCGGTAATCTTTGCATTGAACAGCTTGGCATGTGTGTCAAAACCGCTTGTGTGGTTCAAAAGCGAAAGCACGCTAACCTTTTTGGGGAATTTGTAATCCGGCAAATAAGTTGAAATGTCTTCATCAAGATTTATCAGCCCTTTTTCTACAAGCTGCATTATGCAGAGCGCCGTGTAAGACTTGCTCATTGATCCGATGAAAAACTGCTGGTCTAAGCTTGTGCACTGGCCGTAGTTTTTTTCAAAGATTGTCTCTTCCGGCGTGGTGACAAAAAACGCCATTCCCGGAATATGATAAGCTTCTACAATTTCGCTAAGATAAGCATCAAACTGCCCGCACTGAGAAGGCGAAAGGCCAGGCTTGTTTTCAGCAAAACAAAAAGCCGCCAAAGCAAATAAAATAGCCAAAAGATATTTCTTCATAAAAACCTCACAGTGCAAAGCTTAATTCATTCAGCGGAAAAAGCAATATGAATGTGAGGAACCTAATATCACGTTTATGAGGTACTTAACACAAAAACTAAAAACAGATATCAAGTCCGCCCTCATTTTTTCTGAATTCATAGGCTTCAATAATATGATTCGAGTTAACCTTCTCACAGCCCTCTAAATCCGCAATCGTTCTTGAAAGCTTTAAAATGCTGTGTTCTGCGCGTCCTGAAAAATTAGAACTGACCGTCAATTCTTCAAACGTGTTTTCTGCATCTTCTTCAAGAACAATTTTTGTGCTTATCTCTTCGGGAGTCAGTGAGGCATTATTTTTTCCCTGCCGGCGACGCTGCATGTGAACCGCAAGGGCTATGGAAGGTCTTAATTTTGCAGACGAAACACTATTGTAATATGCGAATTTGTCTTCAAGCAGAGAATCTCCGCTTACTTCAAAATTTTCAGAGTATGAATCGAATAGAGGCACTCTTATATCGATTCTATCCAGCAAAGGACCTGAAAGCTTCTTCCAATAAGTTTCGACGGCATGCGGGCTGCAAACGCAGATTCTGTTTTCAGAGCCGTAATTGCCGCATGGGCATGGGTTTGCTGCCATAAAAAGCTGAAACCTTGCAGGAAAGACAGTGTGCCTGCCCGCCCTGCTCAAAGTTATGCTGCCTAATTCAAGCGGTATACGCAGACTTTGAAGCACGCTTGTGCGGAATTCTGCCGCTTCATCAAGAAAAAGCACGCCGTTATGTGCAAGCGAAATTTCGCCCGGCCGGCAATTATTGCCGCCACCAGCCATGCCTTCGAGTGTTGCACTTTGGTGCGGAGCTCTGAAAGGACGCGCTTTTATCGGCTCGCCGCCCGGCGGAATTAGTCCTGCAAGGCTGTAGATTCTTGTAACGGTGCGCGATTCTTCAAGTGAAAGACACGGCAAAATCGACGGTATGCGCTGAATAGATAAAGTTTTCCCACAGCCGGGCGGACCATAAGCTATAAGATTATGTCCGCCGGCTGCGGCTATCTGCAAGGCGCGCACAAGCTTTCCCTGATTCTTTACCGAAGAAAAATCCATGCTTGGATCTAACGGTGCAAAAGTAACTTCCTCTGTTTCATGTACAAAAGCATCAGAGCTGCCGGCTTCAGAATATGGTTTTTCGCCTTTCACCGCAGAAGCAAGGCATTCAAATGCTTTTGACAAATTTTCAACAGCACAAACTCCAAGTCCGCAATTCAAAGCTTCCCTTTCG
>CADBUT010000120.1 GCA_902797925.1 uncultured Spirochaetaceae bacterium | reverse complement strand
TAATTCTCGTTTTAATTCTTGTAATTGCATGTATTTACGGTATTGTATGGCTGTTAAAGAAATCTACTGGAACTAATTTTCAGTCAGGACCATATCTAAAAAAAGTTGCTGCTGTAAATCTTTCGCCGGGAAAAGCAGTATACATAGTTTCAACACCGACACAGGCATTTGTTGTAGGTGCAGGTGATAATTCGGTAAACCTTATAGGCGAAATCAATGACAAAGAACTTATAGACACAATGAATCTGGCTGCGGAAAATCAACCGGCTGTAAAACAGAAAGATTTTATGTCTATTATATCTGCTTTCTTGCCGGGTCAAAAAACAGAAGAACCGGACGATAACGAGGAATTTGAAGATTATTTTGATACTGCTGCTAAAAATGCAACAGAAACAATACGTCAGACAAGAAAACAGATTAGAGACAATAACAATACAGAGGATGACGAGCAATGAAACATTCAGCTTTTTGGAAAAAAGTAATAATTGTAATAATGTTGTTTTCAATGTGCGTGTCTTATGTTTCAGCGCAGTCATCTTTCCCGGAAGGTTCAACTTCCGGAAGAACTAATATGGATCCAAATATGACGCCTGTTACGATACCTCTTGTTGATTTGCAGTTAAGACAGCCTGAAACAGGTAAAGAAGTTGCATTCTCTCTGCAAGTACTGCTGCTGCTTACGGTTCTGTCTTTGGCACCAAGCATTCTGATTCTTGTAACATGCTTTTTGCGCCTTTCAATTGTTTTGGACTTTATTAAAAGAGCCTTGTCTCTTCAGCAGGTTCCGCCTACGGTTGTTTTGAACGGAATCGCATTTTTTATGACGCTTTATATAATGTGGCCTACATTCAATCAGGTCTATAAGAATTCGTTCAAGCCACTTGCAGACGGACAGATTGGTGTAGAGACAGCTTATGCAGAAGCAGAAGCTCCATTAAGAATATTCATGTTTAAGCAGATGTCAAATGATACAAGCTATATCTCAATGTTTATGTCAATGGCAAAATTACCAAAACCGAATAATCTGGCTGATGTTCCGACTTACGTACTGATTCCAGCTTATATTCTGCATGAATTAACAGTCGCATTCAAAATAGGAATTATGCTATATATTCCGTTTATTATCATAGACATGGTTGTTGCAAGTATTCTTATGTCTATGGGTATGATTATGCTCCCTCCGGTACAAATATCAATGCCATTTAAATTAATGCTGTTTGTTCTTGTTGACGGATGGGGACTGCTGACACAGCAGCTGTTCAATTCTGTTATTCCGTAAGACTGTTTTGTGTAGTATTTCAGAATCTTAAGTTTTCGATTATTTGGAGGGTTTTATATAAATGAGTGTCGGTGAGCTTGTTACATTGATGCGCGGCGGTGTTCTGCAGATTTTGATGCTTGCAACACCTGTTTTGGGCGCGGCTTTGATTGTCGGTCTTGTAGTTGCAATTCTTCAGGCTGTTACATCTATTCAGGAACAGACTTTGACCTTTGTTCCTAAGATTTTTGCAATTCTTGCCGTACTGGCTTTGCTTGGCGGATGGATGTTTACATCAATGAGAGAATATACTTTGCATTTATTTATGCAGATACCGGATGTAGTGCTTTAAAAAATGTAATTTGACGGGTAAGGCTGATGTTAGACCAAATTGCGGCTCACGCACCGCTTTATTTTTTGATAGCGGTACGTATTTTTGCTATGATTTTAACAGTTCCTCTTTTATCAACTAATGCAGTTTCAAGAGTTGCAAAAGTTGCACTTGCCGGTTATACAGCTTATTTGATAATGCCTCATGTTTCATATACATCATGGAATGTTGACCCGTACTCATTTGATTATTTGTTGCTTATTGTAGGCGAGGGGCTTATAGGAATTATAACAGGCTTTTATGTGTCTATGCTGTTCGCCGCATTCAGTTCTGCCGGTCAGTTTTTTACCTACCAAATGGGATTTGGTGCATCAGAAGTTTATGATACCCTTTCTCAGGTAGAAAACCCTTTAATGGGTCAGTATTTGAATTTGATTGCAATGCTGCTCTTTTTGAAAGTCGGTGGCTTTCAAAAGCTTTTTGTAAGCGGAGTTTCTCATAGTTTTGAATCTTTCAACTGCTTTATAATGCTGTCAACAAAAGACACTTTTATAAAATTTCTTTTATCGGGGCTGTCAAAGCTGTTTTTTGATGCAATGATGATAGCCCTGCCTATTATCGGAACATTGTTTTTGATTTCGGTCAGTACCGGTCTGCTTTCAAAAGCCGCACCGCAGATGAACCTTCTTTCTGAAGGTCTGCCAATAACAATTTTGTGCGCTTTCTTTCTGCTTACAGCGCTGCTTCCAACAATGTGCGATTATTTTGAGCGCTGCTTCACTGCGGCTTTTGTGCGGCTTGAAGACTTATTCGCAGCTATTTCACCACAGGCGGTAATGTGATGAAGCTTTTAAGAAAAACCGGCACATTAAATATTGAAATAACTCAAAATTGGTTTGGGCTTTTATGCTACAGGCTAAAGTTTTTGGATAAATCTTCTGACACTTGCTTTGCGGTAGCTTCAACAGAAAAATCAGGTGCCTGCATTGACTTGCAGTGGTTTGCAAAGGCAGAAGACGAAGGCAGAACAGAGGAAGCTTCTGAACATAAAATCAGAAAGGCAAGGGAAGAAGGCCGTGTTGCAAAAAGCCAGGAACTGAATTCCGGTCTTGTACTTCTGTTTCCAATAATTGCTCTGATAATTTGTGCACCATGGGTTTATACAAACTGCATAAAAGTTATAAAGTTTTATTTTGACCGTTGTGTAGAAGCTGAATTTACGGATAAGAATCTTGCTATAGCGTTTTTTATTTATTTTCTTAAAATGATGCTGCCTGTGGCTTTAACAGCCATAATTGCCGGTATTTCAGGAAATATTATTCAGAACAAAGGTTTTATGTTTTCAACTAAACCGCTTGAACCCAAGTTTTCAAAAATTCTGCCGAAATTCGGTGAATATTTCAGAAAGACACTGTTTTCTTTTGAAGGCTTGTTCAATGTAGCCAAATCAATAATAAAAGTTTCAATTATAGTTATTACTGCCTATCTGCTCATAAAGAATGATTTGAAGACTTTGATGTCTTTGATGAATGTCGGTCTCTGGCAGGGTTTTTCTTATGTAGCCGGAATGAGTGCAAAGCTTTTGATTATAGCAGCTGTTGTGTTTATAATAATTGCAATTCCTGATTATCTTGTGCAGCGTTATCAGTTTATGGAATCATTAAAGATGACAAAGCAGGAAGTCAAAGAGGAATTCAAGGAGCTTGAAGGCGACCCGCTCGTTAAGAGCAGACTGCGCCAGAGAATGCACGAGATGATGCAGCAGAGTATGCCTAAGCTTGTTGCAGAAGCTGATGTTGTTATCACGAACCCTACGCATTTTGCGTGTGCCGTAAAGTTTGATAAGTCTAAAATGCCCGGGCCTATGCTGACGGCAAAAGGTGCAGACGCACTTGCCCAGCGTATGAAAGAAATAGCAAGAAGCAATGATGTTCCTATAGTTGAAAACAGACCGCTGGCGCGGGCGTTATATAAAGAGGTAGAAATTGGTGATATTATTCCGGAAGAATACTATGAAGCACTAGCGAAAATCCTTGCTCATGTGTATAATATGAATTCATCAAAATATAGAGCAAAGTTCCTTTGACATTATTGATTTACTGTGCAAAAATATATGTATATGTTTGTTTGAAAAAAATGTAAATAAGTGTTTTGAAAATTGTATTTTTCTATCTGTTTAGGGGACGGGTAGTATAATATATATAAAAGGGTGGAAATAATGGCCGACAGAATCGGTAAGTTATTTAAAAGCGTTTCAAATAATCTTGTTCCTATTGCAGCTATTGTTGTTGTAATGATGCTGATCATTCCATTACCGACATGGCTGCTCGATGTCCTTATGGCAGCCAATCTGCTGCTGGCATTGTTGATGTTGCTTATCGTAATCTATACGCCGCGTGCAATTGATTTTTCTTCGTTTCCTTCAATGCTGCTTATTTCAACCGTTTTTGGTTTAGGCTTGAACGTTTCTTCGACACGTTTGATTTTGTCTTTAGGTACGAAATTTAACGGAAAGATGGTCCGCGCTTTTTCAAGCTTCGTTGTCGGTGCCAACGGTTCAGAAGGTCTTCTTATCGGTTTTGTAATTTTCATAATTATCATAGCAGTTCAGACTTTTGTTATTACAAAAGGTGCAACACGCGTTGCTGAAGTTGCCGCACGCTTTACATTGGACGCAATGCCGATGAAGCAGGCTGCCATTGAATCAGAATATAACTCAGGTGCGATATCTGAAGAAGAATCAAGAAAGCGTAAAATGGAAGTTCAGCGCGAAGCTGATTTCTATGGTTCTATGGACGGTGCCACTAAGTTTATTTCCGGCAATGTAAAAGTCGGTATCTTTATTACGGTCATAAACCTTGTTGTAGGTATTATTTTCGGTATGGTTTTACGGAATGAAGTTTTCGGAAAAGCCATTCAGACCTATGCTGCATTAACAATCGGCGACGGTCTGCTCTCTCAGCTGCCGTCTCTTTTGGTTTCATTCGCCACCGGTTTGATTGTTACACGCTCTGCTTCAGACGGAAACATGGGCGATGACATTAAGAAGCAGTTCTCGCAGAATGCATGGGTTTACTTTGTCAGCGGTATTACACTGGCTGTTATCGGTATTGTGCCTCAGTTCCCATGGTACGTTCTTATTCCGATGGGTGCAGCTCTTGTATACCTCGGTATCCGTCTTAGAAAAATTGAAAAAAAGAACTTTGCAGCACAGCTTGCAAAAGAAAAGGCAAAAATCAAGCCAGGTACAAAATCAGGCGATCCAAACAGCGAGCTGAGCCCTGTTGTTCCGCTTGATCCTCTTTCTCTGGAGCTTGGCTTTGCCTTAATTCCGCTTGTTGACAAAGAAAAAGGCGCGGAACTTCTTGAGCGCATTACGCGCATCCGTGCAGAAGCTCACCGCGACTTGGGTCTTGTTGTTCCGCGAATCCGTATTATTGATAATATGGCTCTTGAGCCGAATGAATATTGCTTCAAAATCAGGGGCGTTCCTGTTGCACAGAGCCACATCCGCATGGGCTGGTATATGTGTATGGATACAGGCGGCGTAATCGAAGAGATTCAGGGTGAAAAGACTACAGACCCGGCATTCGGTTTGCCGGCAATCTGGATTACAGAAGAGAAACGAGAAAAGGCTGAACG
>CADBUT010000119.1 GCA_902797925.1 uncultured Spirochaetaceae bacterium | reverse complement strand
GTGCATATAGCTGAAAACAAATTTTACAGGCGCTTCTTTCAGCGGAAAAGGCGGGTAAGCCTTAATCGGGAAAAGTCCCGTTACGGCGGCAAAAAGCTGAAGAAGAATCAAAAGCAGAATGCCCGGCACTGCATGAAAGAACAGCGAGAAAAAAGTAACGGCAACATCTGCCGCCGTGCCTGCCTTGCTTGAAAAATACACGCCGAGCAGAAACGAAAAAGTCGTGATAAGCACGAGAGAAATCAGATTGAGCGTCAGCGAATTCCATATACGCGAGCTTATAAGAAAAGACACCGGCGCGCGCGAAATTAAGCTTGTGCCCAAATCGTGGTGAATGACGACGCGCTTTAACCAGCTGAAATACTGGACGTAAAACGGCTTGTCGAGGCCAAGCTCGTGGCGCGTCTGCTCATATTTGTCAAAATTCGTGGAATTCTGCGTCTGCGCGCTGCCAGCCGGCCCTTCTGCAGAAGAAAAGACCTGCTGCATCATAAGGCGCGTAACAATGTCGCCCGGCGCAAGTTCCATTAAGCCGAACACGGCAAAACCCAAAAAAAACAGGATTAGCACCATCGTTATAAGCCTTGAAACGATGAACGAGCCGAGCGGCGATTTTTTTCTGAACTTGAACCACGGTGAAGCGGCCGCGAACATTATGCGCTTAATTTTGTTTTCATTGCTTGAGGTAAACATAATCTGTCGTAGCCCCTCCCATAGGGTCATAGTAAAGGTTCGTCTGATCCCATCTGTTATTCAAAGCGTAAAAGCTTATAGGCCGCATCAAATAAATGAGCGGACACTGCTCAAGAATTATAGACTGATATTCGTCCCAGATTTTCTTAGCCTTGTCGTGGTCAATCGTGCAGCAGCCTTCGTTATAAAGATAATCGATGCGGGCTTCCCATTCAGTTGCAGGGCTTGGCTGCATCGGGTACCAGATGTGCAGCGGCGTGTTTGAAGGCCAGACATTTGAGCCTTGCGATGGAAAAATCGGCGTGCCGAGGCTTATGAACAAAGACTGCCAGTCATAAGTTGAAGTCATCTGCTCAACAAGCTTCTGAAAATCAGTTGTGCGCACGTTAATCTTGATGCCTTCTTTCTGACATTCGTCTACTATAATAGAAGAAATATCTGAAGAAACAGTGCTTTCTGCCGTAATCGTAAGGTCAAACTCAACGGCCGTGCCGTTTTTGTCGCGCAAAATGCCGTCAGAGCCTTTTTTCATTCCGGCTTTTGCAAGAAGTTCAGCCGCCTTTTTGTGGTCAAAAAGATATTGCAGCGTTATGTTTTCGTTATAAAATGCATTCGGCTTGGGGAACAAGTAAAGGCACGGCTCTGCAAGTCCGTTATAGACTTGCGAAATGATTCTGTCTCTGTTCAGCAAGCAGCTCATGGCCTGGCGGAATTCTTTGCATGTGAACCATTCATAAAAAGGCTTGTCTTTGTTTATCGGGTTTTCGTTAAAAGTCCAGAACGAAGCTCCGAAAGTTCCGCCGTTATTATAGATTGTGTATTTATCTTCTTGTTTTCTAACAAGCTCGCTGATTTCTTCTGTCCTTGGCGTATAATCTTCTTGAGAGCCTTCTTTGAACATAAGATACTGTGTGTTTTTGTCCGGCACAATGCTCACAAGCATTTCGTCAGGGTAGGGGATTGTGTTTCCGTTTGAGTCTTTCTTCCAATAATCGTTATTCTTCTTATATACAAGCCTCTGTCCGGCAGTGTATTCAACAAGAAAATATCTGCCCATTGATGGAATTGTCTTTGGGTCAGCTGAAACGCTGAATATTTTCTTAAGCCCTTCAACACCTTCTTTGTCTTTGACCGGCTTGAAAACATGCATCGGCCAGAAATCGGTGTTGCAGTGCAAAAGCGGGTCTGCAATAATGCGCGGAAAATGATAGACGAAAGTGCGGTCGTCAATCTTTTCTATGTCGACATGCTTTATTGAGCCGTCTTCCATTCCGAGAAACTGCCCTGTATATGCTGAAAGGTGAAGCTCCTCTTCGCCCTCAATTTCGTTATACCAGAAAACAGCGTCATCGCTCGTTACCTTGACTTTTTTGTCTGAACCGTAATAAGACCAGTAAAGATCGTCGCGCAACGTAAAATAAACATCCATCGTGCCTTTGTCTTCGTGTACCTCAATGCGCGGCGCGGCTATTTGTGGTT
>CADBUT010000118.1 GCA_902797925.1 uncultured Spirochaetaceae bacterium | reverse complement strand
GGCGGAGCTACGCAGCAAGGAAGAATCTGCCTTCAAGATTTTCCAAGAAAAGGTTGCCGCGCACCATCTTGAAATGAAGCTAATCGCCACGCATTATCTGCTTGAAGAGCAGAAAGTACTTTTCTTTTTCAGCGCAGAAAACCGTGTAGACTTTAGGGAACTTGTAAAAGACTTGGTTTCTGTCTTCAAGATGAGGATTGAGCTGCGTCAGATTGGCGTGCGCGATGAATCTCGCATTACGGGCGGTCTTGGCGTTTGCGGCAGGCCTTACTGCTGCCATGCAGTTTCTGACAAATTGCGGCCTGTTTCAATCAGAATGGCAAAAGACCAGAATCTTTCGCTTAATTCCATGAAAATTTCAGGCCAGTGCGGCCGCCTTTTGTGCTGCCTTTCTTATGAATACGACTGGTACGCAGAAGCAAGGCGCAAGCTGCCGAATGAGGGCGTAAAATTCTTCTACGACGGCACTACATTCCGTGTGCTTGAATCGAATCCGCTTACTACAATGGTAAAGATGATTGGTGACGACGGCCGTATCCTTGAAATTCCTGTTTCAAGAATGAAGTACATCGACGGCAAATGGAAAATCGTAAGCTGATAAGCCTTAAAGGCTTGCGAGATTTTCTTCTATAAGCTCAAGACGCTGCGAAAGCTGTGCGATTGTCTTTTCAATGCGCTTCTTTTCGCGCTCAAGAGCCTGCTTTTTGTCTGTTTCTTCAGATTTTTTCTTCATCATGAATCTTACGGTGTCGGGGGTTTTGCCGGCAAGAAGCTCTGATTCTGCTTCTTTTTGCTTAGAAGCAGGCAAAGACGCAACAAGCTTCATGTTGTCAAAACCGAGAGCGGCGGCTGGTTCAGCTTTTGAAACTTTGCTTATGCTTTGAGCAGCAGCGCGCGGCAGCTTCAGCACGCGGTCAAGATAATCTTCATAGCGGATTCCGGCACTTTCACACAGTTCATACGCCTTTGAAAGCTTCTTGCCGAATTCAATCATCAGCTGACCGTTCGCCTCAAGGTAGTTTTTCCGCAAATCTTCGGTCAAAGCTTCAAGTTCGGGCGCATTTTCAAGACCGAGCACATACAAGCCCTGCTGCTCCGCCTTTTCAAGCAGCTCGTGAAATTTTGCCCAGAATTCGTTTGTGTGGGCACGTCCGGTGCATTTTAGCGGATTCTGTTCAGCTATTAAATGATGAGCATATTCATGAATGGCGGTGTAAATCAGCTGATTGTCTGTCTTAAAATTCTTCGTATGCAGCAGAATTTCGTGTGTATCGGGCTTATAAAGGCCGTTCACTTTTTTGCTTTCTTTGCCCGTAAAAGTCACGGAAAAGTCCAGCTCCGTGTCTTCGATTTTCAGCAATATTTCTTTAACTTGATCTTGATTCATTTTGATTTTCCTTTTGTGTTGTTGCCAGCTTTTAAGGCCGGCTTTAAAGATTATTCATCGCCGCAAGTACAAGCGAAACTGCCGTTGTCGCGGCTGTTTCTGTTCTCAAAATGCGGCTTCCAAGGCTATAAAAGCCAAAACCCTTTTCTTTAAACTTTTCTCTTTCTCTGTCTGTCCAGCCGCGCTCAGAGCCGATTGCCGCGATTACGGTCTTGCCTTCAAACCGCCTTTGCGCAGCTGCATCAGACAGCCGGAATTCGGGTTTTACGTTGTCAAGAAGCACAAACTCACAGTCTTCTTGCTTTTCCGCACCAAAAACAAGCTCAAAGCATTCCGCCAAGTTTTTGTGCATATAAAGCGCAGGCAGTGCCGCAGACTTTGCCTGACAAGCACCGTCAATCATTGCAGCTTCTGCCGCGCCTTTTTCTAGCAGAGTAGACTTAAGATAAGATTTTTCGCCAAGCTCTGTGCCGGTCAGATGAATTTCAGCCACGCCGAGGCTTACCACATCGCGCAAAAGCCGGCGCAATTGAATCGGCCTTGGAAAACCCACAATAAGCTTTGCCTTATAAAGCGGCACAACAGGGCGCAACGGCTTATATTCAAACGCTATGTCTTTTTCGCTAATCTCAAGAATCCGGCATTCGCCTTCTGAAACATTGATGATACCTGCTTCAAAAGTTTCGCCGGCAGATTTGTGCAGAATCTTTTTTATATGCTCGCCGCGCGGGTCTTTTAACGGCAATCTTTGAGAAATTTCGTTTTCTTTAAACAATACAATATTCATTTAACTCTTTTGAATTATAGCAAATAGAAACAATAAAGTCAGTCAATATGTCAACAAATATATGTGCTTAATTCAAAAATATTTACAAAGTTTCTCAAACTAAGACACAATACATTTACTTTGTTAATTATATTTAGAGATTTTAGAAAATTTATGGACATCAAATTCTTTTGTCTATATATTAACTTTGTGAATTACATTATATATTTTGATGTTGCAAGCCTCATCATTACATCGATTATTCTTGCTGTTCTGATTTTTTACAAACATTTTCCGACTCACAATTCAAAAGTATTTCTGCTTTTGACAGTATTTGCTCTAATCGGTATTATCTTTAATCTTCTATCCGTTTACACAAATCAGTATTATGCATTAAAAGCACCGAACTTTACAAACATAGTAAATATTATACATATTCTTTCAGTAAACATGATACCGCTGTTTTACTATTACTTTTTGCTTTCAATGACACACACTTATTCTGAAACTTCAAACGTGATTAAATACACCCTCGGCGGAACAGTTTATTATATTTTGATTTCTACAATAATTTCGCCGCTGACACATTGGACAATGTACAACGACGAAACCGGCGCTTATCATCATGGTCCGGGAATGACCGTTCTCTACATAATTGCCGGCTTCTACATTATTATTGGGCTTTTTCATTGCTTTAAATTCAAAAAGAAAATAAAGGCTGCAACAATTACCTGCGTGGTTTTTTACAGCATAGCTCTGGTCGTTGCC